>JANNFW010000477.1:0-4518 GCA_031380235.1 Rhodoferax sp.
CGTCTGCTTGAAGTCTTGACAAGTTTGTTGTTGATAGTGGGTTGAGTGGTGATCGGACTAAATCGCGTTTTGAGTTATTTTCAGGAGTCCCTCCATGGGCAACAAACTTTACGTAGGCAACCTGCCTTATTCTTTCCGTGATGAAGACCTTCAACAGGCCTTCGCTGCTCACGGCACCGTCTCCAGCGCAAAAGTCATGATGGAACGTGACACTGGCCGCTCCAAAGGCTTCGGCTTTGTGGAGATGGGCAGTGACGCTGAGGCGCAAGCTGCTATCAATGGCATGAACGGCCAACAATATGGTGGTCGCGGTCTCGTCGTGAACGAAGCCCGTCCGATGGAGCCACGCGCTCCTCGTAGCGGCGGCTTCGGTGGCGGCGCTGGTGGTGGCGGCGGTGGTTACGGCGGCGGCGCTGGTGGTGGCGGTCGCAGTGGTGGCGGCGGCGGCGGTGGTTATGGCGGCGGCGCTGGTGGTGGCCGCAGCGGTGGCGGTGGCGGCGGTGGTTATGGCGGCGGCGGCGGTGGCCGTAGCAGCTACTAATCCATTCGCGCTGGCAGACTCACCTGTGAGTTTGCGAACCGAATAAGAAAAGGGCCTTGAAGGCCCTTTTTTACGTCTGCACTTATGTTGGTAGCTTGCGCGCTTTTCTGGCGCGCCCCGCAAACGCGCGGTCAAACGCCCAGTTGGGCAAAATTCGCAACAGCTTCGCCACTACACCCATTTGCCAGGGAATGACCCGGTAGCTCGTTCCGGCTCCGATGGTCTTGAACGCTTGATTCGCAAAATCTTCGGGCTGCATCAGAAACGGCATAGACATCTGGTTTTGTTGCGTTAGCGGCGTGGCGATATAGCCGGGGCAAATCGTCACGACGCGGACACCGCAGCTCTTGAGCTCTAGGCGAAGGCTCTCGCAGTAGACAATCATCGCCGCCTTGCTGGGGCAATTGGCTCCGTGGCCCGCAAAGCCTCGAATGCCGTTGACGCTGCCAATGCCCACCAAAGTGCCTGACTTACGTGCTTTCATCGCCGCTAGAAACGGATGAAACGTAGCGGCGGTGCCGATGTTGTTGGTGGCGAATGTTTGGGCCATGATGTCCAGATCAGCGCGCTCTGCCGTGTCCACGCCCACGCTCATGCCGGCACAAGCAATCACCACATCGGGCAGGCCCTGCGTTGCCAAACAGGCTTGACCTGCGGCAACGATGCTGTCTGGTTGGGCAACATCAGCGCTATAGACTGCATAGCGCTCTTGCGGCCAGATTTGAGCGGCGGCCCAATCTTCAACGGCTTGGGTACGACGGGCCACCAGGGCCAGACGAAAGCCTGCTTGGTAATAGCGCAGTGCCAGGGCCTGACCTAGGCCGCTGGAGGCACCGGTAATGAAAACCAATTGGGCCATGTGTTTTACTGCGGGCGACTATTGCTGTGCGGCACTGGGCACCAATAGGCCTCTGACACGTCCTCGAAGCTCAATAATCTGTTTGAGGTTGTCATATTCCATCGCATCCGCGACGAAGCGGTCCGTTCCCCGGGTCAACTCGACGGGTTTGTCCGACTTCAACCGCTCGGTCTTCATGAACGCATGCAGAAACTCGCCCTTGAATTCCATCCGTGGCACGGGTTTTTGACCTCCCACAGCCTCACGCACAGCAAGGGCATTGCCCATCAGTTGAACCTCGCTGGCGTCTGCATTGGTCAAGGCCCGGTTGGCGGTGACTGTTGTGAGTTGCCCTTGCGTATCGAATGAGCGAATACGAGCGCCTTCAATCTCCAGAGTGTCAGTATCTGGAAAGTGCTTCGCCTGCGCCCCTGAGACTTCACTCTTGAGCTTTCCTGCGGCATCAAAGGTTTTCACCGTGAACTTTTTCATGAAGTAGTCGGGCTCATGCGAGGGCGGGCGCGGCGCTTCAGGCGCCGTGAACACCGGCGTGCTTCTAACCAGCCAGTACGTGCCCAAGGCCAGCACGCCCATCAAGATGATGGGCAGGTAGATGGAAACCCGATCCCACGCTGCGCGCAGAATGCCGATCATGGGTTGCTTTGCGCCAGCAGACTCGCATACTGGCCGCTGGCCACCAGTAGCATGTCGCAAAATTCACGTGCTGCACCTGCACCACCCGCCAATGGCGTGACGTAGTCGGCTAGCGCCTTAACCTCCGCATGCGCGTTGACAGGCGCGCAGGCAAATGCGCAGCGCGTCATCACCGCAAGGTCTGGCCAGTCATCGCCCATCGCCGCAGCTTGATGCCAACCCAGTCCGAGTTGAGCCAGGCTTTGTTCAGCGGCGGGGCGCTTGTCCTCGGTGCCAAAGTGAGCGTGGGCAATGCCCAGCGCCGCCAGACGAACGCGCAAGGGCTGGCTGTCACGCCCGGTGATGATGACAGGCGTGATGCCCGCGCGCTGCAACAGCTTCAAACCATGGCCATCCAGCGTGTGAAAGCGTTTCAGCGTTTCGCCAGCTTCAGAAAAATACAGCCCACCGTCGGTCAGCACACCATCGACATCAAAGAAGGCGACACGAACACCTTGCGCTTTGAGCAACAGCTCGGGAGGAAAAGAAAGAGTGGCGGTCATATGACTTTGGCCCGCATCAGGTCGTTGCTGTTGAGTGCGCCGCACAGGATGCCGTTTTCATCCACTACCAACACGCTGGTAATGCGGCTTTGCTCCATCATCTCAACCGCTTCCACCGCCAGTGCGTCGCGCGCAATGGTTTTGGGGCCAACATGCATCACCTGTGCGGCGGTGCGGGTGCGAAGGTCGATGCCTTTCTCCACCAGGCGGCGCAGGTCGCCATCGGTGAAGATGCCCAGCACTTTCGTGTCTGCATCCACCACCGCCGTCGCACCCAGACCCTTGGCGCTCATCTCGCGCATCAACTCGCTGAAGCTTGCCGAGGCGCCCACCTTCGGGACGGCATCGCCCGAGCGCATCACATCACTCACATGCGTGAGCAGCTTGCGGCCCAGCGCGCCGCCGGGGTGCGAACGGGCGAAATCCTCAGCTTTGAAGCCCCGTGCATCCAGCAGCGCCACCGCCAGCGCATCGCCCATGGCCAGTTGCGCCGTGGTGCTGGCCGTGGGCGCAAGATTCAGCGGGCAGGCTTCTTTGTCCACGCGACAGTCCAGCGCCACATCGGCGTAATTGGCCAAGGTTGATTTCAGATTGCCCGTCATCGCGATCAAAGGCACGCCCAGTCGCTTGAGCACGGGCAGAATGACCATCAGCTCTTCGGACTCACCGCTGTTTGAAATCGCCACGACCAGATCGGTGGGCTTGATCATGCCCAAGTCACCGTGGCTGGCCTCTGCGGGGTGAACAAACATGGCCGGCGTGCCCGTCGAGGCCAGCGTAGCCGCTGTTTTGCGACCGATATGCCCGCTTTTGCCCATGCCCATCACGACGACTCGGCCCCTGACATTGAGCATCATCTCGACTGCGCGGGCGAACTCGCCTCCCACCCGCCGCCTCAGGCCCGAAATGGCGGCGGCCTCAATGTCAAACGTGTCTTGCGCCAGTTGAATGGCTCGCTCGGCTGCGGATTGAACCATCTGATTGGGTGAAGCGCTCATCAAGGCATTTTATAGACACGGATGCCAAGTCAATAGCTCCTAGGTCATGTCTGGAAAACACCCATCACTTCAGCCCGCATTGCTCGGTATGATGACATCAGCAAATTTTTTTAAGGAGTCCTCGCGATGAAAGCCTTTCAATTTTCTTCCCTTGCGGCCGGTCTGGCCATCGTCGCAAGTTCTGGCGTCAGCCTGCCAGTTCAGGCGCAGCAAAAATTCGTCACCATCGGCACCGGCGGCGTCACGGGCGTTTACTACCCCACGGGCGGTGCGATCTGCCGCCTGGTCAACAAAGAGCGCGCCAAGCACGGTATTCGCTGCTCGGTGGAGTCCACGGGCGGCTCGGTGTTCAACGTCAACACCATCAAGGCCGGTGAGCTGGACATGGGTGTGGCGCAATCCGATATCAACTTCCACGCGACCAAAGGAAGCGGCCCGTTCAAAGACGGCGGTGCACACCCTGAATTGCGGTCAGTCTTCTCAATGCAAGCCGAGCCGATGACCATCCTGGCGCGCAAGGAGCTCAATGCCAAGTCGTTTGACGACTTCAAGGGCAAGAAATTCAACGTGGGCAACCCGGGCTCTGGCTCACGTGCCGCGCTGGAAGAGTTTGTTGCGGCCAAGGGCTGGACGCTCAAAGACTTTGGCTTAGCCTCCGAGCTCAAGGGTGACGAATACGGCCAAGCCCTGTGCGATGGCAAGATTGATGGCTCGTGGTGGACCATTGGCCACCCGTCGGCCAATGTGCAAGACCCCACGACCTCATGCGGCGCCAAGCTGCTCAACGTGACGGGGCCCGAAGTTGACAAGCTGGTGCGCGAAAAGCCCTACTATGCCCACGCCGTGATCCCCGGCAAGCTGTACCCCAACAACCCGGACGACATCAAGACCTATGGCGTGCTGGCCACGTTCGTCACCTCATCCAAGGTGCCCACGGACAGCGTG
>JANNFW010000478.1:0-5268 GCA_031380235.1 Rhodoferax sp.
GACAAGATCATCGGTGTCGACATCAACCCCGCCCGTCAGGCGATGGCGCGCAAGTTTGGCATGACGCACTTCATCAACCCGACCGACACAGAGAACGTGGTCGATGCGATTGTTCAGCTCACCGATGGCGGTGCCGACTACAGTTTTGAGTGCATCGGCAACACCAAGGTGATGCGCCAAGCGCTGGAGTGCACGCACAAGGGCTGGGGCCGCAGCATCATCATCGGCGTGGCTGAAGCGGGTGCGGAGATCAGCACGCGGCCCTTTCAGTTGGTGACGGGTCGCAAATGGGAAGGCTCGGCCTTTGGTGGGGCGCGCGGCCGCACCGATGTGCCCAAAATCGTCGATTGGTACATGGACGGCAAGATCAATATCGACGACCTCATCACCCACACCATGCCGCTGGAAGACATCAACAAAGGCTTCGATCTGATGAAGCGCGGCGAGTCGATTCGCGGTGTGGTGATTTTTTGATTGCGAAGTGATCCGTCAGAAAAAGGACAAAATTAACTCCCAGGTTCATTTTCATGAATTTCAGGATGTTTTTTCGAATTTTTTGAATAAAAAAGACCTCTAGCTCTCGATTAATATGCACAAGCAGCTATATATTTAATAGTTGAGATGAGCACTCTCCTCACCACCCGAAACATCCAGGCTGGCGTGCTCAGCGTGGCGCTGCATGAAGCGGGGCCGCTAGACGGCCCGCCGGTGTTCCTCATGCACGGCTTTCCGTATGACATCCACGCCTACGCCCAGGTCGCCCCGCTGCTGGCCGCGCAGGGCTGCCGCGTTTACGTGCCCTACCTGCGCGGCTTTGGTGTGACACGATTTTTGAGCGACGCCACCCCACGTTCTGGCGAGCAGGCTGCGCTGGGCAACGACCTGCGTGAGCTGATGGACGCACTGAACGTTTCAAAGGCCGTGCTGGCAGGTTACGACTGGGGTGGCCGCGCGGCGTGCGTGGTCGCCGCCTTGTGGCCCGAGCGCTGCGCGGGCCTGGTCTCGTTCAACAGCTACAACATTCAAAACATTGCCCAAGCTATGGTGCCGGATACGGCTGAGAACGAGCGCGCCTATTGGTACCAGTATTACTTTCACAGTGAACGCGGGCGTGCTGGGCTTGCCAAAGATCGGCGTGGCATCTGCAAGCTGTTGTGGAAGCTCTGGTCACCTACGTGGGCGTTTGACGAAGCCACATTTGAGCGCAGCGCACCGGCGTTTGACAACCCCGACTTTGTTGATGTTGTCATTCAATCCTATCGCCACCGCTACGCCTTGGCCGCAGGCGACCCGGCGCTGCTGGAGATTGAGTGCCGCCTGGCCGCTCAGCCGCCCATCACCGTGCGCAGCATCACGTTCGATGGTGCGGATGACGGCGTGCGTCCCGTCGCCCCCGCATCGCAACACGCGCACCTGTTCACGGGCGTGCGCGAGCACCGCGTGGTGCCGGGTGTGGGCCACAACATGCCGCAGGAGGTGCCGCAGGTGTTTGCCGATGCGGTGATGGAGTTGGTAAATTAGAAACGGAATGGGCAGGAGCGCTGATCACCCCGGCGCACGTGCCAAACTGATCAGATGGGGCAGGTTTTGACTGTCCAACGATTTCAAAAAGGTGACTAAGGCACGTTGGTCTTCCGCTGTCAGGTTTAACGGTTTCAAGAGCGCACTTTTACCCGGCGCATCTCCACCGCCCTGGTTGTAAAACGCCACCACTTCTTCCAGTGATGCAAGGCTGCCGTCATGCATATACGGCGCGGTGCGGCTGACGTTGCGCAGGCTGGGGGTTTTGAAGGCGAATCGGTCAGCAGCATTTTGGGTAATCTCAAACCGCCCGAAATCAGGCGCGCGAGGGTCGGCAAACGCAGACAAATCATCCGGCTTAAGCTGGGTGTACACGCCCGCGGCCAGCTCCACCGAGATCGCTTTCACCTGCGGCGTGAAGCCTGCCCCCGTTACATGAAAAGCGCCGTCGGCAAACAGCGCCGTCTGCTCGGTCACCGCGTGGCAGGCGGTGCAGCCGCCCGCGCCTGCAAACACGGTGAAGCCGCGCTGCTCCAGCGGTGTCAGCGCATCGGCACGGGCTGCATAGCGCCATTGGTCAAAGCGCGAGTTGCCTGCAACCAGTGTGCGCAGGTAGGCGGCGACGGCTTCGCCCAGTGTGTCCTTCGAAGCGGCCCTGCCTTCAAACGCCTGCTCAAAGCGACCCGCATAGTCGGGCCAGGTGCGCAGACGCGCCAGCAAGTCGCCGGGCGACGGATTGCCCATCTCGTCCGCATGCAGCAGCGCAGACCAGGCGACCGACGGTAGCGACGGCTCACGCCCATCGTGAAATAGCAGCGTCTGCCAAGCCACGTTCAACAGGCCGGGTGCGTTGCGGCGCAGACTCACACCTTCGAGGCCGAGAGACAGCTTTGAGGCGTTGGAGGTGAAGCCTTCTTCGGGCACGTGGCACATGGCGCAGGACAGCGTGCCGTTGGTTGAAAGGCGGCGATCAAAAAAAAGTTGGCGACCGAGCTCAACCTGCTTGGGCGAAGCAACCGATGCTGCGGTGACCAAAGCAGGCAGGCCAAGGCTTTCAACACCCAACACTGGCGTTGGCGCGGGCACACGATTTGGGCCGCGCAAAACTCCAAAATACGTGGCCAGCGCCAGGGTGGCAAGCAGCACCACGCCAGTCAGCACGAAGCGCGTCGTCATGACTTCTGCAACCGCCCAGAGCGCTCCAGCGCCAGCGTGCGCAGGTCGGCCATCATCACGTCGGGCTGCAAAAAGGCAGCGCTGTAAATCTCGCGCACCTGGGCTTGCTCATCAATCAAAAAAACCTTGAGCATGTGGGTGCGGGTGCGCGTGGGCCTGCCTTTGTCATCCAAGTCAACGTCGACATCCTGACCAAAGCCATCGAGGATGGGCTTGAGAAAGTTGACCGAGTAGGTGGTGAGAAAGGCCCATGGCAGCTCTTTGGAGCGCGCGTTGGTGCCGCCGTAATGCTGCATCTCTTGCGGCGTGTCGTGGGACGGGTCGAACGACAACGACACCAGGCGCACGTGCTTGCGCAACAGCGGGTCGGCCAGCACGCGGCTGCGCAGCGTGGCAAAGGTCTCGTATGCCAGCGGGCAACCGATGGGATCGGTGCAGTAGGTGTAGACGAAGGACAGCATCGTCAATGCGCCATGGGTGTAGCCCGACAAACGCCGGGGCAGCCAGTCGCCATCCAGCACCCAGCCGTTCGATGCCGCCTGAATCACCGGCAGTTGGTAGCTGCCAGGCTTCGGGGCCACAAAGTCTTGCCGGGGTGCCAGCACCAAGCCTTTGCCCGGCTCGACTTGCGCACCATCACTCGGTAGACCGACGAACGCCGCCAAGCCTGCGCCAACGAGGTCTCGCCGTTTCACGGCTGTATCAACGATAGATCAACCGAGCATCAACGCAACAATCCCGCCAGGCTAAACGGCTCTGCTTTTCCCGCAGCCACAGAGGTGGCCTTGCCCGAGAACTTCATATGGTGCGCACGGCCCAGCTTCAGCGCGTTGAAGTCAATGTCAAATGTGGAGACCAGCTCTTTGCCGTCCCAGGTGTAGCCACGCAGAAACTGCTCGTTGTCCGCGCCCTTTTTGTCCCAATTCGCGAGCAACGACGACGTGAGGTAAACGCGCTTGCCATCCCAGCTTTGTGACACCATGTTGACCTGCTTTCCCGTCACTTTTTCGTACGTCTGCTTCGGTGCGTCGGGGTTGCTCATGTCGAAGTAGCGGGTCTTGCCATCCATAAAAGTGTTGACCCACAGGCCTTTGCCATCAGCGGTGATCGAGATGTCAACCGGCAATGGGATTTTGGATGGGTCGCCAATCGTGGCGACCTCTTTGGCCTGCCATTCGCCCGCTGCATCCTGCTTCATCACCCACAGCTTGGAGGTGAGCGCGGTGGCCGTCACGGCCCAGTTGTCAGCGCTGTTCAACGACCAACGCACTTCCAGCGGCGCGCCGGGTACAGCGAAGACCTTTTTGGGCTGCATCGCTTTCAAGTCCCACTGCACCACGGTGCCGCCAAAGTTTTTCATCGCTGCGCCATCGGCAATGAGCTTGCCCAAGTCCATCATGTAGTTAGTCCAACCGGTGAAGCTGGTGGTCAGCATCATGTTCTTTTGCGGGTTGATGCCGATGTCGTAACCGTAGCCGTCGCCCCCGCCAATCGCTGGCAGGTCTTTGGGCATGGCGTATTTTTCGACGAACTTGCCTTTATTGTTATAAACCGCCACGCCCGTGGCACCGCCGTGGTCTTTGGCATTGGACAGCGCGCCAATCATCATGCGGCCTGGCAGCGCGTAAAACGTGTGCGGGCCGACAAAGCCGGTTTTGCTCTCAAAGTCGGCAATGGTTTGCACGAGTTTGGGCTTGGCCGGGTTGCTGCCGATGTCGAAGACGAAAATCTTGTTGTCATCCAACCTGCCGGCCCACAGGTGTTTGCGGTCATCGGTAAAGCCGGTGTGATGCGCCTCGCCACGCCCGCCCACCGAGACCTGATGGATCACTTTGCCAAAGGTTTTGCTGCCGGGTTCCACGTCCACCGTCACCAGCTTGTCCGACCCATCGCCCAGGCCTTTGACACCGAGCGTCCACACATGCAGATAGTGCTCTTGCCCCTTGATCAGGCGTGTGGTGTAGGGGGAATTGCAGGTTTCGTCAGCGACGGCGGGGGTCAACCCAAACCCACCCAACCCGCCGAACCCGACCAATGCCATCGTGAAAACAAACTTGACCGTGACAGGCTTAAACATCGCGACTCCTTTTGGTTGAAGCCTCAGAGCGTAGGCGCATCGGCGCGCGAGTTCAATAGGAAGTTAGTCACTGGGCCCAGGGATTTACGGCTATTTGATGTAACGAACAGTAAGATTAACTCCCAGGTTAATTTTCGATAAATTCGCGGTATTTTTTGGAAAATTATGAACAAAATATCACTCTAGCTCTCGTACAAAATACATAGTTAGATATATAAATAATAGCAATCTGTCATGCTGGTACTTGCGCAAGCTCGCCGAACTCCTGCATCATGATGAATCGTTGATTGAATTGGAGGTTTCCGTTGCCAGCGTCAGCCACACTCAGCCCCTTAGTTCAAGTCTCTCACGGCAGCGCCCGCGCCGAAGCCTTTGCGATGCCGTTGGATCGCATCGACGTGAGCAAACCGCGTCTGTTTCAGGATGACACGGTAGGTTATTATTTTGAGCGACTGCGCCGCGATGCGCCGGTGCACTTCCAGACCAACCCGGTC
>JANNFW010000489.1:0-3407 GCA_031380235.1 Rhodoferax sp.
TGGCCAGCACATCAACAAGACCGATTCGGCCGTGCGCCTGACCCACCTGCCCACCGGCATCGTGGTGCAGTGCCAGGATGGCCGCAGCCAGCACAGCAACCGCGACGTTGCCTGGAAGCGCCTGCGCAGCCGCCTGTACGACTTTGAGATGCGTAAACAGCAGGAAGCGCAGCAAAAGCTCGAAGACACCAAAACCGATGTCGGCTGGGGCCATCAGATTCGCTCTTACGTGCTGGACAACAGCCGCATCAAGGATTTGCGCACGAACGTCGAGGTGTCCGCCACACAAAAGGTGCTGGATGGGGATTTGGATGTGTTCATTGAGGCATCGTTGAAGCAGGGGGTTTAGCACCAGTCGGCTATACTCGTGACACACTTTTAAAATCGGTGACACACCATGCAAACCATCAGCGTGCGAGAGCTTCGCAATACCATCCCGCATCTGCGTGAGACACTGGCACGCGAGCATGAACTGGTGTTGGTGTCCAACGGGGAGCCGGTGGCTAGGATTTTGCCGATTGAAAAGGCAGCAAAATTTGAGTCGATGAAGTGGTTTAGGGATCAAATTGGAATTGGCAAAATTCAGCCCGATTCCACAGCCACAATTCGCGCTGAACGAGACCTGCGGTGAAGGCGTATATCGACACCAGCGTGCTGGTAAAGCGCTACGTTTCCGAACCCGGCTCTGACGAACTCGACAGTTTTCTAGTGTCCGCACAGCCGGATTTGCTTGTCAGCGAACTAACCCGGCTTGAATTGGCATCAACCTTCGGGCGCAAGTTCCGCGAAGCGCGATTAACGAGCACCGACTTGGATCGACTTCAAATTCAGGCTGATGCTGATCTTTTGTCTGGTCGCATCGAAGTCGTCATGCTCCACGGCGACGTGGTGCAGCGAGCATTGAGCCTCATGCGCGGACTTGCTCAGCCCCTCGCCACTCTGGATGCAATTCACCTCGCCTCAGCACTGGCGCAACATGTAGATGTTTTCATGACCAACGATCAACAGCTAAGCCGCGCCGCCGCCGAGGCAGGTCTTGCAACCTGGACGGCGTGACTCGCCTGATTGACTTAATGAAAACGTCCACCACCGCCCTGATCTTCGACATGGACGGCACCATGATTGATTCCATGCCGTATCACGGCAAAAGCTGGATGGCGTTTGCGCAAAATCACCGTATTAACATCGACGTGGCTGACCTGCTGCGCCGCACCACTGGACGCACGGGGGCGGAGTGCATGCAGGAGCTGTTTGGACGCGCCATAGAGCCGACAGAGGTCGCTGCGCTGATCGCAGAAAAAGAAGGCATCTACCGCGACTTGTTTTCACCTGAATTCAGGGAAGTGTCAGGGTTCAAAGCTTTCTCAGAATTGGCGGTAGCCCAAAGGTTGAAATTTGGCATTGGAACGGCGGGCGACAGGCACAATATTGAATTCGCTTTCAGCCATCTGCAAATGAGCCTAAACCCAGACGCGGTAGTAGGCGGCGACGAGGGCTTCGCAGGCAAGCCGGATCCCGCGATTTTTCTGGAAGTTGCCCGGCGGCTGAACGTCAAGCCAGAGAATTGCATTGTTTTTGAAGACGCGCCCTTTGGCATTGAAGCCGCCCGGCGGGCCGGCATGCGGGCCGTCGCGATTTTGTCCAGCCACAGCGCTCATGAGCTGGCGGGCTCGCATGTCATCGCCAGCGCGCGCAATTTTGACGAACTGATTGAACTTAACTTCTTGGAGAAACTGCATGCTGCTACTGCGTGACGGACAAAGCGAGCCCACGGTGGTGCGTCGTGAGGACTATTCGGCCCCCGCCTTCTTCATCAACACGGTCGACTTGACGTTTGACCTGGATCCCGCCAAAACGCGCGTGCTCAACCGCATGAACCTGCGGCGTAATCCGCAAGCGGCGATCCAGCCCTTGAAGCTCGATGGTGAAGACATCAACCTGGCACGTGTGCTGGTCAACGGCCAGGGCACGTCCTTCAAGATGGAGGGCAGCTCGCTGGTACTTGAGAATCTGCCAGAAGGCTTGGAGTCGTTCAATCTTGAAATTTTCACCACTTGCGTGCCGTCTAAAAACACCAAGCTGATGGGTCTGTTCGTCAGTGGCGATTCTTTCTTCACCCAGTGCGAGGCGGAAGGCTTTCGGCGTATCACCTACTTTTTGGATCGCCCCGATGTAATGGCAATGTACACCGTCACTTTGCGGGCCGACAAAACCAAATACCCAGTGCTGCTGTCGAATGGCAACCTGGTGGAGCAAGGTAATTTGGAGGATGGCCGCCACTTCGCCAAATGGGTCGATCCGCATAAAAAGCCTTCTTACCTCTTTGCCTTGGTGGCGGGCCAGTTGGTGTGCCGCGAGCAGCGCATCACTTCGCGTGCGGGTCTGCAACATCTGCTGCAGGTCTACGTTCGGCCAGGCGACTTGGACAAAACTGAGCATGCGATGAACTCGCTGATGGCATCGGTGGCGTGGGATGAGGCGCGCTTTGGTCTGTCGCTTGACCTTGAGCGCTTCATGATCGTCGCCACCAGCGACTTCAACATGGGAGCCATGGAGAACAAGGGCCTGAACATCTTCAACTCCAAATACGTGCTCGCCAACCAGGCCACCGCGACTGACACCGACTACTCGGGCATTGAGAGTGTGGTGGGCCACGAGTATTTTCACAACTGGACGGGTAACCGCATCACCTGCCGCGACTGGTTTCAATTGAGCCTCAAAGAGGGCTTGACGGTTTTTCGTGACCAAGAGTTTTCGCAAGATCTGTGCGCTGAGGCGTCGGCTCGCGCCGTCAAACGCATTGAAGACGTGCGCGTGCTGCGTACTGCCCAGTTCCCGGAAGACGCAGGGCCGATGTCGCACCCGGTACGGCCTGACAGCTACGTTGAGATCAACAACTTTTACACCGTCACCATCTACGAAAAAGGCGCCGAAGTGGTTCGCATGATGCAAACCCTGGCGACCGAAGGGCCTGGTGACCCGCTGGGCCGCAAAGGCTTTGCCAAAGGCATGGCGCTGTATTTTTCGCGCCACGATGGCCAAGCTGTCACCTGCGATGATTTCGCCCAAGCCATTGCCGATGCCAACCCGGCATCTGATCTGGCGCAACTGCTGCCGCACTTCAAGCGCTGGTACGGCCAGGCGGGCACGCCACGCGTTGCTGTCACTGGGCATTACGACGTTGCAGCACAAACCTACTCGCTGACGCTGAACCAAAGCTGCATTCCTGCGACCAACGAGCCCTTCGTCATTCCGATTGGCTTGGGGCTGGTAGGGCCAGACGGTGCTGACATGGTGTTGCAACTTGCGGACGAATCCGCATCTGGCGCGCATTCACGCGTTTTCGTGCTCACCCAAGCGAGTGAGACGTTGACCTTTGTGAATGTCCCGGTAGAGCCCATTCCATC
>JANNFW010000527.1:0-11425 GCA_031380235.1 Rhodoferax sp.
CCAAAGCGCCAAAACGTCATCCAAAGTTGCTTCTGACAACGCCCGCACGTCGGGGAATCGACGCAGAAACCGGCTGTAGTAGTCCAGCACGGTCGCAACCTGCGTCTGTTGCAGCATGATTTCTGAGAGCCACACGCGGTACGGGTCACCTGTGTTTTGCCACGGCAGAGCGTTTCGCCCGTGTTGCTTTTGCCAGCGCACAACCCGCTGCGCCAAAGCCTGCCCAGCGATGTTCACGCGCGCGAGAGTTCAGACGGCACGGTGGGTGCCATGCTGAGGTCGACTTTTGATTTGGCTTTTCGCGCGGGTTTAGCGACAGACTTTGCTTCAGTTTTTGTAGTGGGCAAGGGCTCTGTCTTGCTATCGGTCAGATAACCCGTCAACTCCAGCAGTTTGACATCTAACTGGTTCAACGCTGTTTCTTGCCCGCTTATTTCCGCCAGCCGGTCTGCCAGACCGCCCGTGGCTTGCTGAATGCGGTCGATAGCTTCGATGCGGCGAGTGAAGTTTCTGCGTCGCTCGCGCAGTTGAGCATCAAGTTGCGCTGCGGCGGACTTGCTCCACAGCTCCACATCGCCCAAGGCCGTTTCGTGAATCGCCCGCAAGCGTGTGGATAAAGCACGCACCAAGCGGTCTGAAAACTCCGATTGCGCCAACCTCAGCACATTGCTCAAGCCTAAAAACTGCAGGTGGCCCTGCTCCACCAAATCCAGGCTGGTCTGGTAGGGGCCCATCGCTGGCTCAGCCGGAACTTGAAGCGAGAAGCCATGCTCTGCATTGAGTTGCCGAAACGACGCACCCAGCATAGACTGAATCTCAGTCATGATGTTCTGCACTTTGGCCAAGGAGGAACGCAGTCGCGCGAAGGTGTCACCATAGGCCTTCTTAACCCCCAGCTTAAGTCCCTTTTGCCGCAGCGCCGAGGTCAAATCAGCCATTTCCACCTTCAATGCGGCGGGCCCCAAAATCGTGAAAATCTCGCGCAGAAGTTTCAGATGAACCGAGCGTACCGCGTGGATTCTGGCACCACCCAGGTCGAACTCCGTCTGCTCCTGCGAGATGCGGGTCCGCATATGCTTGATCACGGTCGAGTTCTTGCCCTGCAAGCCCTTTAGCTCCATCTGCTGGTCAGCCAGATCGCGCCGTCTAATGTTCAGTACCCGGCTGGTTTCAGCGCGCAGATCAGTCACACCCCGTGCTACTGCATCGCCCAATATTTTGTTGCGCTGGCCCATGATGCTGGTGGCCAACGCCTCTTCCAGCATGGGCAAACAACTCTTTCGGAGCAGCTCGGCATCTTTGGTCACTTTGCCAACCAGGCCTTTGTGCGCAGATACGGGGATGACGCGCTCCAGTGGTATCTTCAAGATATCAGCGGTGGAGGCACGCTGACGGTCGATTTGCGCTTGCATCTGCTCGGCCGTGCTTAAGGGATCCCACAGCGTGTCGATCTTGTTGAGCACAACCAGGCGCGTGCTGTTCTGGTCTGCTTCAGTCACCAAGTGCTCATTCCAGATCGCCAAATCTGACTTGGTCACCCCAGTGTCCGCACCCAGAATGAACATCACGGCCTGTGCCTGCGGAATCAGGCTGACCGTCAGTTCAGGCTCTGCACCAATCGCATTGAGCCCCGGCGTATCCAGAATCACCAAGCCCTGTTTCAGAAGCGGATGCGCGATGTTGATCAGCGCATGGCGCCACTTGGGCACTTCCACCATGCCTTTGGCATCGAGCATGGGGTTGTCCTGCGGAGATTGGCCGTTCCAAAAACCTAAAGCGCGCGCTTCTTCCTGTGAGACGCGGCGCGTTTCTGCGACTTTTTCGAGCGACAACGCGAGCTGCTTGGGGTCGTTCACATCCAAGTCGATGCGCGTCCACTTCTCGGGCACCATTCGCCATTCCATCAAGGACTGAGGCTTCAGGCGGGTCTCAATCGGTAGCAGTCGCAGGCAGGGCGGCACCCCCGCGTCATAGCCCATCTCAGTCGGGCACATGGTGGTGCGCCCGGCGCTGGCGGGCATGATGCGCCTGCCGTAGCCGGCGAAGAAGATCGCGTTGATCATCTCGGATTTACCCCGAGAGAACTCGGCCACAAAGGCGATCATCACTTTGTCCGAGCGCACCTGGTTTTCAAGCCGCTTGAGCCGCTCTTCCACCGCAGCATCAACTAGATCGTGGTCTTTCATCCACTCGCCAAGCAGCTTCAGGCGCAGGGCACATTCCTTGCGCCAGGCACCGTGCAGATCAAATTGCTCGTTAAATGAAGTAGTCAATGCGGCCCCGCGTAATCTTTCAATATATCACTGCAACGGACATATGCACGATATGAACCCTCAGTTTTTCTGGCAAACGGGGCAGAAAAACGTCGATCGCTGGCCTTGGCGGATGGTCTTGATCGGTGTTGCGCAAAGCTTGCACGCTTCGCCTGCGCGGGCGTAAACCATGGCTTCGAGCTGAAAATGTCCCGCATCACCGTCGGCGTTGGAGAAGTCTCTCAGGGTACTGCCTCCTCGCACAACGGCCCGCGCAAGCACTTGTTTGACGGCCTCGTGAAGGCGCGTGGCGCGCGGTTTGCTCAGCTTGTTGGCGCGCAGCGTAGGCCGGATGCCGGCCATGAACAGTGATTCCGACGCGTAAATGTTGCCTACCCCGACCACCAAGTCACCTGCCAGCAAGACTTGTTTGATGGCCGCCGTACGTGCTTTAAGGCCTGCGAAGAAGGCTGCTTTGTCAAAGTCATCTGACAGCGGCTCCATGCCAAGCCGCCCCAACAGCTTTTGCGCTTCGACGGATGGCTCACCCGGTGCAAACACCACTGCACCAAAGCGGCGTGGGTCGTTCAGACGCAATGTGCCCAACGTGGTGGCCATTTCAAAATGGTCGTGCACGCCCGGTGCTTTGAGACCCGTGCCAAACGCCAGGCTGCCAGACATGCCTAAATGCACTAACAACAGCCCCTTATCCAAGTCAATCAACAGGTATTTGCCACGGCGGCGCACGCCCAAAACCTGGCATTGCGCAAGGTCAGCCGGCTCGCAGCCCAGCGGCCAGCGCAGTGCCTTGCCCATGCGGACATGAAGGACTTTTGCGCCTTGGATGCGGTCGGCAAAACTCAGACGGGTAACTTCAACTTCGGGTAATTCAGGCATGGAAACAAAGGAGTGGGCACCTTGGATTATTATGGATTCATGCGTTTAAATTACCGATACAGTTCTGCTGTGCCAAATCCGCTCTCCCGTGGCCTTTGGATTCTGGGTACCTTAGGGTTGTGGGTTGCCGTGGGCTCTTCTTTTGCCCAAGCGCCAGCGGGATCTGCGCCAGCGCCAAGTGTGTTGCCCGCGCCCGTAGTTGAAGCGCAGAACTCCGCCATGGACGGCGAGCTGTTTTTCCAGCTCATGCTGGGCGAACTCAACGTAGTGGGTGGAGAGCCCGGCGCCGCCTATTCCATCATGCTGGACGCTGCGCGCAAGACGAGAGATCCGAAGCTTTACGAGCGCGCCATCCGGGTGGCCTTGCAGGCGCGGTCGGGCGAGCCTGCCCTACAGGCTGCGCGGGCCTGGAAACAGGCGCTGCCCGAGTCGCGCGAGGCCAATCGCTATATTCTCCAGTTGTTGTTGGGTCTCAATCGCATCGGTGAAACGCTGGAGCCGCTCAAGAGCGAGATTGCCACCAGTGCCGCCGCAGAGCGTGCGACATCCATCGCGGCGGTGCCTGCCTACTTCGCACGTTTGTCAGATAAAAAAGCCGCAACTGCCATCGTTGAGCAAGCCCTGGCGCAATATCTGGACAGCACGCAGTTTGGTGCTGCGGCTTGGGGTGCGGTGGGCCAGATGCGCCAGAACGGCGCAGATTCGCCGGGCGCGCTGGAGGCGGCCGGCAAGGCTCAAGCGGCTGATTCCAGTTCTGACGCAGCGGCCTTGATTGCCTTGCCACTGATTGGCGCTAAGTTGCCGCAGGCCGAGCAGATTGTGCGCAAGTACCTACAGGCTAATATCAGTTCCACGGCCACTGTTGACGTGCGAATGGATTACGCCCGCGTTCTGCTGGATGCGCAGCGGTATGCCGAAGCGGCTGAGCAGCTTCGAACTGTCACGACGGACAAGCCAGATCATCCACAGGCCTGGCTTGTCAAGGGCACGCTGGAGTTGCAGGACAAAAAGATTGAGGCTGCTGAAAAGTCGTTCAAGCGCCATATGGAGATCACCCAGAGCGGCAGCTCAACCGAATCGAACCGTGGCCTGGTGCAGGCCTATCTGTCGATGTCGCAGATTGCCGAGCAGCGCAAAGACTTCGCACAAGCGGAAAGCTGGCTCAAACGGATTGACAACGCAGAGGACATGATCATTGCCCAGAGCCGTCGTGCCGCCATTCTTGCCAAGCAGGGCAAGTTGGAAGATGCCCGCAAGTTGCTGCGCAACCTGCCAGAAAAAACCCCCGAAGACGCCCGCCAGAAAGTGATGGCGGAGGTGCAGTTGCTGCGTGACAACAAGCAGTACAAAAGCGCCTACGAGCTGGTGGCCGAGAAAGCCAAGACCAGCGAAGGCGACCACGAGCTCCTGTACGACCAGGCCATGCTCGCCGAAAAACTGGGGCGCTTGGATGAGATGGAGCGCCTGCTACGCGCCATCATCGCCGCCAAGCCGGACTACCAGCATGCCTACAACGCGCTGGGCTACTCCCTGGCGGAGCGCAAGCTGCGCCTGCCAGAGGCGCGCGCGTTGATTTTAAAGGCGCTTGAGTTAGCCCCCAACGACCCCTTCATCACCGACAGTTTGGGCTGGGTGGAGTTTCAAAGCGGCAACTTGCCTGAAGCGCTGCGTATTTTGCAAGGCGCGTTTGAAAGCAAGCCTGATGCCGAGATTGCCGCGCACCTGGGTGAAGTGCTTTGGGTGATTGGCAAACGCGAGCAGGCGCTGACGGTGTGGCGCGAAGGCGTTGCGCTGAATGCCGAAAGCGAAACGCTGGTGGAGACGCTCAAACGCCTGCGCGTCAAGCCGTGAATGTCGCCGTGAGTGTCGCTGGGCGTTTGCTGCTCGCATCTGCGCTGTGCCTCAGCGGATGCGCGATTCCCACCAAAACCGCTGGATCGAGCCAGCAGGTCGGCACGGCGGCGTCGACTGGCCCCTATTCGGGGCGTATGTCGCTCAATATCGACGCGATTGACCCTCAAGCGCTCGGCCCCCAGCAAGCTCAGTTTTTCTCGGCATCGTTTGAACTCACTGGCAACGCGCAAGCTGGCCAGTTGACCCTGATCTCACCCCTGGGCAGCGTGCTGGCGGTGTTGAACTGGACGGATTCCATCGCGCAACTGCGGGCCAACGGAGAGCTGCGCAGCTTCAAGTCGCTGGATGCGCTGGTCCTTCACGCAACCGGCGCGGCCATTCCGGTGGCCAGCCTGTTCTCGTGGTTAGCGGGTATTGAGGCGCAGGCACCGGGCTGGCAGGCTGACTTGTCGCGTTTATCCGTCGGGCGATTGGTCGCCCGACGGATGCAGCCGCTGCCAGCGGCGGAGCTGCGCCTCGTTCTTGAGCCCTGACTTTCCTCCAAAACGTTTGCGATGAAAGCGATTTACGATGAAAGCAATTTACGACGTTAGTGCGCCGGCCAAGCTGAACCTGTTTTTGCACATCACAGGCCGTCGTGCCGATGGTTATCACCTACTGCAATCGGTCTTCATGCTGATCGACTGGTGCGATCGGCTTCACTTTGAGTCGCGCGCTGATGGCCAAATTAGCCGAGAAGACTTAAGCACTCGATTGCCGCCAGACGATCTGATTGTGCGCGCGGCTGAAGCCTTGAAAGCCGCCACGGGGTGTGCACAAGGCGCTCATATTTCTATAGAAAAATCGATCCCCGCAGAGGCTGGCATGGGCGGCGGTTCATCGGACGCATCTGCCACACTGCTGGCGCTGAATCGCTTGTGGCAGCTCAAATTGCCGCTCTCGAAGCTGCTCCAAATTGGCCTCAAATTGGGGGCTGATGTTCCGTTTTTTTTGCAGGGGCGAAACGCGTGGGTAGAAGGCGTTGGTGAGAAGATCACGCCCATTCCGGTACCGCCCGCTCGTTTTTTAGTGGCCAAGCCGCCTGCCGGGCTGGAAACTGCGCTTATTTTCCGGTCCGCGGAGCTCAAAAGAGACACAGCAACTGCTATACTCGCAGGCTTTGCTGAAAACCCTTTCGATTTCGGTGTGAACGACCTGCAATTGGTTGCGCAGGGTTTGTGTCCCGGTGTGAGTGATGGCCTCAATTGGCTTGAATCAGAAGGTTTGCACGGTCGAATGACGGGCTCTGGAAGCGCAGTGTTTGCGCAATTGGATTCTGCGACAGGGCTGAAATTGGAGGCCGCCCCGGCTGGATTTGTGGTGAGGATCTGCGAAAATTTGCAGGAACACCCACTAAACGGGTGGGCGTAAGGTGGTTGGGCTGACTGAGTGAGCTGGTTGAGCGAGCTGAGGGGGTCTGCAAATAGATTTTGATGGTTGGCAGCTTAAGTGCTGTTGACCGGTGTAGGGGAGTCGCCAAGTTGGTTAAGGCACTGGATTTTGATTCCAGCATGCAAAGGTTCGAATCCTTTCTCCCCTGCCAGAGTGTTTTGAAGTTTCCGCGAAGTTTTGCGCGAAATTTCCCTGAAGTTCAGTTAAACCACAGTCAGGCCACGGTCCACGCTGAAGTCTCAACGCATCCAATTCATCCAATGCAGTCAGAAATACACTCAGCCCCCCCCGATTTCATGGTCTTCACCGGCAATGCCAATCCCGCGATGGCGGCTGACATTGCTCGCCACCTGAACATCAGCCTGGGGGCGGCGGCGGTTGGGCGTTTCTCAGATGGCGAAGTGAAGGTTGAGATCAACCAGAACGTGCGGGCCAGAGACGTGTTTGTGGTGCAAAGCACCTGCGCGCCGACCAACGAAAATCTGATGGAGCTGCTGATCATGGTGGATGCCCTGAAGCGGGCTTCGGCCGAACGCATCAGCGCAGTGATTCCGTACTTTGGCTACGCCCGGCAAGATCGCCGCCCGCGCTCCAGCCGGGTGCCGATTACCGCCAAAGTCGTTGCCAACATGCTGCAGGCGGTGGGTGTGGCGCGGGTCTTGACGATGGATTTGCACGCGGATCAGATTCAGGGTTTTTTCGATATCCCGGTGGACAATATTTATGCCTCGCCTGTGTTGTTGGGTGATGTGCGGCTTAAAAAGTACGAGGATCTGATCGTCGTGTCCCCGGATGTGGGTGGTGTAGTGCGCGCCCGTGCGCTGGCCAAGCAGCTCGATTGCGACTTGGCCATCATTGACAAACGTCGCCCGCGTGCCAACGTGAGCGAGGTGATGCACGTGATCGGCGAAATTGAAGGCCGCAACTGCGTCATCATGGACGACATGATCGACACCGCAGGTACGCTGGTGGCGGCGGCCGAGGTTCTGAAAGAGCGCGGGGCCAAGAAGGTCTATGCCTATTGCACGCACGCCATATTTTCTGGCCCGGCGATTGAGCGCATTGCCAATGGCGATGCGCTGGATGAGGTGGTGGTGACGGACACCATCCCTTTGAGCAAGTCGGCGCAAGGCTGCCAGAAGATTCGCCAACTGTCGGTAGCGCCGCTGATCGCCGAGACGATTCAGCGCATTGCCAAGGGCGAATCAGTCATGAGTTTGTTCTCAGATCAGGAGAATCTGTTTTAAGGTTTTTTGATTTGAGAACGTCGTGGGTCAGCGCTGTGATTCTGCCGCGCAGGCCCTTTTTGAAACGGAATCACACTGGTCGCGGTGGATTCTTACATTGGAGTATTGATTATGAAATTCGTCGCTTTTGAGCGCGCAATGCAGGGCACGGGTGCGAGCCGCCGTCTCCGCATCTCCGGTCACACGCCCGGCATCGTTTACGGTGGTACAGGTCAGCCGCAATTGATCGAGCTGGATCACAACGCCCTGTGGCATGCCCTGAAGAAAGAAGTGTTCCATTCCACCGTGCTGGACATGGAAGTCGGCAAATCCGAGAGCAAAGTGCTGCTGCGTGACGTGCAAATGCACCCGTTCAAGCAACTCGTGCTGCACATCGACTTTCAGCGCGTGGATGCCAACACCAAACTGCACATGAAAGTGCCATTGCACTACAGCGGTGACGAGAACTCGCCAGCGGTGAAGACGGAAGGTTGCATCGCCAACCACGTCGTCACTGAAATCGAAGTGAAGTGCCTGCCCGCTGACCTGCCTGAGTTCATTGCTGTGGATTTGAGCGGCCTGAAGAAAGGCGCTTCGTTGCACCTGTCTGACGTGGTGCTGCCAAAAGGTGTGACGGCTGTGACCCACGGCAAGAACAACCCAGTGCTGGTTTCTGTCGTGATGGTGGCAGGTGCTGAGCCTGCGCCAGCCGACGCTGCTGCTGCTCCAGGCGCTGCTGCTGCGCCAGCCGCGGGTGCCAAAGCCGCCGCCCCAGCGGCCAAAGCGGGTGCTGCTGCACCGGCTGCCAAGGGCGCGCCCGCTGGCAAAGCCGCTCCCGCGGCAAAAGCCCCAGCAGCCAAAGCACCTGCCAAGAAGTAAGCTTTCGACCGCGTTACTTTTTTGAGCAACGGCCCACTTCGGTGGGCCGTTCTGCTTTTTCAGTTGAATTTTGTCTTCTGATTTCATGATCAAATTCATCCAATGATCAAATTGTTTGTCGGCCTGGGTAACCCCGGCCCTGAATACGAAAATACCCGCCACAATGCCGGATTCTGGTGGATTGATGCGCTGGCCCAATCGTTGAAAGTGGCGCCTGCGATGGACAAGAGCTATCACGGCATGGTGGTCCGCACCGCAGTCAACGGGCAAACCGTCTGGCTGCTCAAGCCGCAGACGTTCATGAACCTGTCGGGCAAATCAGTCGGCGCTTTGGCGCGGTTTTTCAAGATTGCGCCGCAAGAGATTCTGGTCGCCTATGACGAGCTGGACATTGCGCCCGGCGAGGTCAAGCTCAAGTTCGGTGGCAGTCGCGGTACGCACAACGGCCTGCGCGATATTTTTGACCAGCTCGGCACGGGTGACTTCTGGCGCTTGCGTTTGGGCATTGGGCACCCCGGCGTGAAATCAGAAGTGATCCATTGGGTGCTGAAAAAGCCCTCGCTGGATCATCGTATCGCCATCGACCAATCCATCGACCGCGCCCTCAAGGCCCTGCCGGATTTTGTGGCGGGCGACATGGACTCCGCCACCCGCCAGGTTCATACCAGCAAGCCGCCCAGGCCCAATTTGCCGAAGCCCGATGCGCCTAAACCAGTGGCACCTCAGCCCGAAACCGCTCAACCAACGCAGAACCCAACACAGTAGAAATCAAAATGTCTCAACCTACTCGCCAATTTGCTTTTTCCATTTTGCTTGGCTTTGTTTCAAGCTTCGCCGCCGCGCAGACCACGTACAAATGCGGCAACGCCTACAGCGAAACGCCGTGTATTGACGGCAAAGCCGTGGCGGCTGGCGACAAGCGAACGGATGATCAAAAGCGCCAAGCTGATGAAACCACAACCCGCCAGAGAATGGCGGCAGGTAAATTCGAAAAAGACCGAATCGCGCAAGAGAAGCGAGATGCCAAAGCACTTAGCGAAGCGGGCTCGGCGGTCGTCGTCGGAAAACCCAAGCCCGAAGCGCGTGAGGTCAGCAAGTTAACGCCTACCAAACGGCCCAAGCTGCCTAAGCAACCCAAGCCAGTCAAAGCGGCAAAAAAGAAAAATGCCGCCAAACCCGCAGCTTGAAGTTAACTTGTTGCCTTAAAATGCTATTTAATATATAGCTTGTTATGCATATAAACCGAGAGCGACCTCTATAAAAGGCTTAGAATCTGTCGGATTTTGCAAGGGTTTTGCTTAAAATTAACTCTCAGGTTAATTTTATTCCCCAATTCCGAAAATCACGCGGATGCCGCCTGTAGCCGCCGGTACCTCTGCCAAAGCGTCTCACGGTCTTCCACAAACGCGGGGTTGATCGGGATGCACGCGACCGGGCACACCTGCACACACTGGGGTTCGTCGAAATGGCCCACGCACTCGGTGCATTTGTGCGGATCAATCTCGTAAATCTCAATGCCCATGAAGATCGCGTCGTTCGGGCACTCGGGCTCGCACACGTCGCAATTGATGCATTCGTCGGTAATGATCAAGGCCATAGCTCCAATTATCGATCTGGACGCGAGGGTCAGCCTAAAACGGCGTTGAAGTCTTGTTCATAATGAGGCTAATGCACTGCGCCGCGTAACAATCAACTGCCGATGGGACTTTTCCTTCTCAAACGCCTCGCCACATTGGTTGCCACGCTCGTCGGCGCATCCATTGTTGTGTTTCTGGTGCTGGAGATCCTGCCCGGCGACGCGGCGCTGATCTTGATGGGCCCCGATGCCGCGCCCGAAGCAGTGCGCGCGCTGGCCACCAAGCTCGGTCTGGATCGCCCGCCGCTGGAGCGCTACTTCGCATGGATTGGCGGTATGCTCACGGGCGATTTGGGCTTGAGCTACACCTACAGCTCGCCTGTGTCCGAACTAATTTGGGAGCGCCTTGCCGTCACCGTGCCGCTGGCGTTGATGGCCATGCTGCTGACTACTGTGCTGGCGCTGTGTGTCGGCATCTACGCGGCCTCCAACCACAACAAACTCGGTGATGTCGGCCTGATGGGCATGACGCAGGTGGGCATTGCCATTCCCAATTTCTGGTTTGCAATTCTGCTGATCTTGCTGTTTTCAGTGCACCTGCAATGGTTCTCTGCAGGCGGGTTTGAGGGCTGGGATCAAGGCATCTTGGAGGGCTTCAAATCTCTGCTGCTGCCAGCACTCTCGCTGGCCGTGGTGCAGGCCGCCATCCTCGCGCGCATCACCCGCTCGGCCGTGCTGGAGGTGTTTCGCGAAGACTTTGTGCGCACCGCGCGCGCCAAAGGATTGTCCAAACGCGCCACCGTCTGGGGCCATGTGCTGCGCAACGCGATGATCCCGGTCATCACGGTGATGGGTTTGCAGTTTGCCGAGCTGCTGGCGGGCACCATCGTGGTGGAGAACGTCTTCTACCTGCCCGGTTTGGGTCGGCTGATATTTCAATCTATTTCCAACCGCGACTTGATCGTGGTGCGCAACTGCGTCATGCTGCTGGCCACGATGGTGGTCGTCGTGAATTTCATCGTCGATGTGCTGTACGCCGTGATCGACCCGCGTGTGAAGGCCAGTGACATATGAGCGTGATGGCCGCCCCCGCCCTTCGCTTGTCAACTTCGTTCCTGCAACGCGCTTTCAAACACCCCAGTTTCGTATTGGGTGCGGTGCTGACTTTTCTGTTGGTGTTTGCCGCAACACTCTCGCTGGTGTGGACACCGTGGTCGCCGTATGAAATCGACATGGCGCAGAAGCTCCAAGCCCCCAGCCTGTCGCATTGGCTAGGCACCGACCCGTTTGGTCGAGACATTGCTTCGCTG
>JANNFW010000577.1:0-2731 GCA_031380235.1 Rhodoferax sp.
CACGCTGGAGGCACGCCAAGCCGCCCGCTGGATTGCGGGGCACATTGCAAGCGGTATGAGGCCGCAGGACATCATGGCGCTATCGCGCAAGCGTGCCAGCCTGGCCCCGCTGCAAGACGAGCTGCGCAAGCTGCACATCGCTGCGCAAATTGGCGAGAACACCGAGTTGATGGACTGCTGCGAAGTGCAAGACATCGTGGCCCTGCTCGATGTGCTGGTTTCGCCGCAGCATGACTTGTCGTTGGCGCGTGTGCTCAAGTCGCCACTGTTTGCGTTGGGGGATGAGTCGCTGGTGCAGTTGGCATTGCGGCAGCGACAAGAGGGCGGCACATGGTTTGAACTGCTGCAAAAGGATTCGTCAAACGATGACTTGAAGACCGCGGCTGCTTCGCTGGCACGCTGGAAAGCGTGGGTTGACCAGTTGCCGCCGCATGACGCATTGCAGGCAATTTTTGACGATGGCGACGTGTTGGCCCGATTTGCCGCCCAAGCGCCTGCGGTGCAGCGCAGCGCCGTTCTGAGCAACTTGCACACCCTGCTGAGCGCATCGCTGCAATTGGGCGGTGGCCGGTTTGTCACGCCGTATGGCTTTGTACGCGCGCTGAAGGCGGGCGGTGTGAAGGCGCCTGCAGCCGTGGTGGAAACCGCTGTCAGACTGCTCACCATCCACGGTGCCAAAGGCCTGGAGGCCGATATCGTGCTGCTGCTGGATACAGACAGCAAAGAGCGCAACCCCGACACCATGGGTGTGCTGGTTGAGTGGCCAGGTGAGCGTACCGCACCGGTGAAGTATGTCTTTTTGGCCAGCGAAAGCAGTCCGCCTGCGTGTGCCGTGCAGACGCTTGAACTGGAAGTTGCCCAGCGCCAGCGCGAGGAGATCAACACGCTTTATGTGGCAATGACCCGCGCCCGAACCGGCCTTGCGTTGTCAAGCATTGAACCCGCGCAGCCTAACGAGCAAAGCTGGTGGGCGCGGCTCAGTGAAATGCAGGGTGTAGCGCAGAGTTCACTGGAGCATGTGGATTTGCCAGACGATGACAGCCAAATCGCTTCTGAGTCTCCGTTTCTTTTGCCCGAATTGCCCGTCTTGACGATAAGCGCCAGAGCAATTGATCCTCCAACAAGCACTGCCGCTTTTGGCGATGCCGATGACAATGTCGATTCAGCCCGCGCCCGCATCGGCAAAGCGATGCACCGTTTGCTGGAGTGGGGCGATGCCAGCGACGTCACCCTTGGGGCCGCAGCGCGCGAGTTTGAGCTGTCGCCATCGCAGGCGCTTGAGGCACAGTCCATGGCCCAGCGCATTTTGCAAGGCGAAGGTGCATGGGCGTGGGATGAAAAACTAATCAACTGGCAGAGTAACGAGGTAGCGCTGATGTACCAGGGCGCGCTGCTGCGCATCGACCGCTTGGTACAACTCAAAAGTAACCAGGAATGGTGGGTGCTGGACTACAAATCCCGTGCCGCGCCGCAAAATGATCCTGCGCTGGTGACGCAATTGGCCCGCTACCGTGAAGCGGTGCACGTGATCTACCCTGGCGAAGTTGTCAAGGCTGCGTTCCTGACAGATCAGGGAGTGATGATTGCTATATAAATAATAGCTGTCTATGCATATAATACGAGAGCTAGAGGCATTATTTTTCGATAATTTTGTCATTTTTCGATTGTTTTTCACCAAAATTAACTCGCAGGTCAATTTCTAGGTCAATCAAGGTATCAATCTGAATTTTCAGCGAGCGCGGAGTTTTGAATCAAGATGCAACAACAACCGTGGTGAAGGTCAACATCGTCATCGTGGGCGCTGGCCCGGCGGGCCTCATGGCCGCCGAAGTGCTGGCCAACGCTGGTCATTCGGTAGCGATTTACGATGCCATGCCCTCGGCGGGCCGCAAGTTTTTGCTGGCGGGCAAGGGCGGGCTTAATTTGACGCACTCTGAGCCCGCCGAAATTTTTGCCTCGCGTTATGGAGATCGTCGGGCTGCGGTTGAGCCCTGGTTAAACCAGTTTGGTGCCACTCAGATTCGTGACTGGGCCAAGGGGTTGGGTATTGACACCTTCGTGGGCACCTCGGCCCGCGTGTTCCCGACCGACATGAAGGCCGCGCCCCTGCTGCGCGCCTGGTTGCGCCGCCTGCGCCCGTGTGTGCAGTTTCATGCGCGACACCGTTGGACGGGCTGGAGCGCCGAGGGTCTTTTGCGGTTCGATTCGCCAGTGGGCCAGGTTCAAGTTCAGGCAGATGCGGTGGTGCTGGCACTGGGCGGTGGCAGTTGGTCGCGTCTGGGCTCTGATGGTGCTTGGGTTGCGCCCCTGCGCGCGCAGGGCATTGGCATCGCGCCGTTGCGTCCGTCCAATTGCGGCTTTGATGTCATGGGTGGTTGGAGCAAGCATTTCAGCAGCCGCTTCGCGGGGCAACCGTTCAAATCGGTTGCCATCAGTTTCACAGATTCAAAAGGTCACACGTTTGCGCGCAAGGGCGAGTTCGTCGCCACCGCAACGGGTGTTGAGGGCAGCTTGATTTACGCCGCCTCCAGCGTGCTGCGCGATGAGATTGCGGCGCAGGGCAGCGCGACCTTTCAGCTTGATCTTCTGTCAGATCGAAGTGCCGAGAAGGTGCTGGCAGAGGTCAATCACCCGCGCGGCTCGCGCTCGCTGTCAAGCCATCTGAAAAGTCGCTTGGGGCTTCAAGGCATCAAGAGCACGGTGCTGCATGAGCGCGTGAGCAAAGACGACT
>JANNFW010000657.1:0-2230 GCA_031380235.1 Rhodoferax sp.
GCTGGCACCCGCGCGGGGCGGGGGGCTGGCCCCTTCAAACGCATAATAGAGCGGGTAGCCCATCCATTCGGTGAGCGATTCGAGCATCGACACATCGATGCACTGGCCCTGGCCGGTTTGCTGTTTGTGCATCAGCGCCGCCAGGATGTTGCTGTAGGCGTACATGCCCGCTGCGATGTCGGCGATGGAGTTGCCGGCCTTGGCGGGCGCGTCTGGCGTGCCAGTGACGGACACCAGGCCCGATTCGCTTTGAATCAGCAGGTCATACGCTTTTTTGTCGCGGTACGGGCCGTCGCTGCCGTAGCCCGAGATGTCGCAGACGATGATGCCGGGCTTGAGCTTTGCCAGGGCTTCATACGACAAACCTAGGCGGGCGGCGGCACCGGGGGCGAGATTTTGCACGACGACATCGGCTTCTTCCACGATCAGGCGCATCAGTATTTTCTGCGCCTCGTGGTGTTTGACATCCAGCGTGAGGCTTTCTTTGGAGCGGTTTGTCCACACAAAATGCGAGGCCAGGCCGCGCACACGCTCGTCATACCCGCGCGCAAAGTCACCCACGCCGGGGCGTTCAATTTTGATGACGCGCGCACCCATGTCGGCCAGTTGCCGGGTGGCGAACGGCGCCGCAATGGCGTGTTCCAGTGCGATGACGGTAATGCCTTTGAGGGGTTGCATAAAGTGCTTTATTCCAATGTTGCCGTGGCATCCATGGTCAACCAAGCTTCGTGGTCGCACGCCCACAGGTGAACGGTGTTGCCATCCGCCGAGGGTTGGCCGTGAACGCTGAACGGATGAGTGTCAAAGGTGGGCCGTACCGCCTTAAATTCGAAGCGCCGCACCTGCGCGTGGGGCAACTCGCGGCGCAGCAAATCCATCAGCAGCGTGGCGATCAACGGGCCATGCACCACCAGGCCAGGGTAGCCTTCCACCCCAGTCGCGTACTTGCGGTCGTAATGGATGCGGTGCCCGTTGAACGTGACGGCGGAGTAGCGAAACAGCAGCACGTCATCGGGCACGATTCGGCGGCTCCATGCGGATTGCGCAGGCGCGGCGGCAGGTGACGGTGCTACGTCATCAGGCCCCGGTGTGTCTCGGTAGACGATGTTGTGGTGCTCGGTCAGGGCCACATCTGCCGCGCCATTGCTGCGAATCTCGTGGCGCACTTTGACGAAGATCAAGCTGCCGCTGCGGCCTGATTTTTCTTGGACATCGACGATGGTCGAGGTTCGGGCGAGGGCATCGCCCACGTGCACCGGCGCATGAAATTCAAAATCACTGCCCGCCCACATGCGCCGGGGCAACGGCACCGGGGGTAAGAATCCGCCGCGCCTGGGGTGGCCGTCTGCGCCGATGTCTGACTGCTGTGCGAGGGGTAAAAAGTACAGCCAGTGCCACAAACAAGGCAAGCGCGTCCCCGGTGCGGGGCGCTGTACAGGTTGTTGTGCGCTGGGGCCGTGTGGGCAATCGAGCAAGGCGGCCAAGGCGGCATAGGGCGTGGCGGTGGCCACGTCGTCCAGCGTTTCGCGCTTGCCAATCCAGTCTTGTAGATTCATGAGAGGTTCAAAAGAGGCTCAATATACCCAATTAAGGTATATTAGGGGTCCAATGGATGCTCAAAACACAACTTATAATTAAAATATGCTTCTAGCTCTCGTGTATGTTGCGCAACAAGCTATATAAATAATAGCGTTATGCGACAACCGATGGGTCGGTGTAAAGCGACGACAGGGGCAACCGCTGGCCATGCAAGTAATCGTCCATGCAACATAGCAGCAATGGGCTGCGGTGGCGCGCGCTGCTCTGGCGAATTTCCTCAGGGGTCATCCACAGCGTGCGCACAATGCCTTTGTCAAGCTGCGCACCGGGCTTGGCATCGCCCAAGGCGCCGCAGAAAGCAAAGCGCAGGTAGGTGATGTCTTCGCCCGTACCCCCTGTCGTGCTGGGGCGTTGCATGCGTGCCATGTAGATGCCTACCAGCGCAGTCGGGCGAAAGCTGTGGGTGGTTTCTTCCAGCGCCTCACGCGCGCAGCCGTCCGCGAGTGACTCGCCGGGGTCTAGGTGCCCAGCCGGGTTGTTGAGCATCAGGCCCTCGGGCGTGTGCTCTTCCACCAGTAAAAACTTGCCATCACGCTCGATGATGGCAGCGACGGTGACACTGGGTTTCCAACGGTTGTCCATCGCTCATTATGCCCACAGCCCACGACTTTGCGGGGATGAACACCGGTGA
>JANNFW010000713.1:0-7917 GCA_031380235.1 Rhodoferax sp.
CGATGCTGCGCGCCCCAATGCCGCGCGGCGGAAAGTTGACGATGCGCATGAAGCTGGTGTCGTCGTTCGGGTTCTCCAACACGCGCAGATACGCCAGCGCATGCTTAATCTCGGCCCGCTCAAAAAACCGCAGGCCACCGTAGACTTTGTAGGGCAAGGCGGCGTTGAACAGTGCGGTCTCGATGACACGACTCTGCGCATTGCTGCGGTACAAGACGGCTATTTCATGTCGCGGCACATCTTCACGGACAAGCTGCTTCATCTCATCCACCATCCACTGCGCCTCGGCAAAGTCGCTTACAGCCTCGTACACACGCACGGACTCGCCAGGGCCTTGGTCTGTGCGAAGGTTTTTGCCCAGGCGCTTGTCGTTGTGGCTGATCAGCGCGTTGGCTGAATCCAGAATATTGCTACCGCTTCGGTAGTTTTGCTCCAGCTTGATCTGATGCTGCACATTGAACTCGCGCACGAAATCGGCCATGTTGCCCACGCGCGCACCACGAAAGGCGTAGATGCTTTGGTCATCATCGCCCACTGCCAGCACGCTGCCGGTCGGATTGAAAACTGCCTGCTCCAGCCCCAGGCCACCCGCAGCATGCGCGCCCGTGCCACTGAGCATCTTGATCCACGCGTATTGCAGCTTGTTGGTGTCTTGAAACTCGTCGATCAATATATGCCGAAAGCGCCGCTGGTAATGCTCGCGGATGGGGTCGTTGTCCCGCAGCAGCTCGTACGAGCGCAACATCAACTCGCCAAAATCCACCACGCCTTCGCGTTGGCATTGGTCTTCATACAGTTGGTAAATCTCGATCTTCTTGCGACTGTCTTCACCGCTGACTTCCACCGCATTGGGCCGCAAACCATCCTCCTTGCAACTGGCAATGAACCACATCGTCTGCTTGGCCGGATAGCGCTCGTCATCGATGCCAAACTGTTTGTACAGGCGCTTGATGGCACTCAACTGGTCTTGCGTGTCCAGAATCTGAAACGCCTGTGGCAGATTCGCCGTTTTGTAATGTGAGCGCAAAAACCGGTTGCAAAGCCCATGGAAGGTACCAATCCACATGCCCCGCACGTTCACCGGCAGCATCGCGCTCAAGCGCGTCATCATCTCCTTGGCAGCCTTGTTGGTAAACGTCACCGCCATGATGCCGCCCGGCGACACCAGGCCGTTTTGCAGCAGCCACGCGATGCGGGTGGTGAGCACGCGCGTCTTGCCTGAGCCGGCACCTGCCAGAATCAGCGCGTGCTCGTTGGGCAACACCACGGCGGCGCGCTGCTCGGGGTTGAGATTGTGTAAGAGCGGCGAATCTGGCGCGACTGCGGGATGGGCCTTGTGATTGACTTCTGAGAACATACGCCCATTGTAGGAATTTGCTCATGACTTTTTTCAACTTGTCCATCGCGCTACCACTCGCCATTGTTGGCACGGTCATGTCGTCCAGCGGCGTCCGGGCACAGGCATCTTGCTCAAGCGACGGCCAGAAACCGCCTAGAGCGCTGATTGAGCGTTTTATCAGTGCTGATTGCGACAGTTGCTGGAGAGATTCCAAAACTGTGAGACCCAAGGCAGGCGAGCTGGCGTTGGACTGGATCGTGCCGACCGCAAAAGGTGATGATGCGCCGCTTTCCACTGCTGCCACCCGCGATGCGCTGTATCGATTGGATGCACTCAAACAGGCTGTACCGAAAACGACGTTCAACCTGCACCGCCAAGCTTTTGCCAAACCGCTGCCCCTGCGCGTCGCGCGCGGTGTGGCGCTGGGCGGCTACGTCGGCGCGTCCATCGCGCTCACGCCTGCGCGGGGAGATACCCTGCCAATTCACCCCATGATCGCCCACCTGCTGCTGGTCGAAGAAATCCCAGCGGGTACCGACGGCACACCCGTCGCGCGCAATCTGGTCAGGAATTCGCTCGAAGTCCAGTGGAACGAACCTGGAGAAAGCGCGCCGCAAGCCGATGCCCGCAAGCGTCTCTTTGAATCCCGCCCCATGAGCATCCCCCAAGGCGCTAACCCGGATCGACTTCGCGTGGTGGGGTGGGTGGAGGATGTGAATGGCTTGGTAATTGCCAGTGCGGCGAGCGTTTGTGTGAAGTAGGCCGCGATAAGTGGAGATTGAATCAAACCCGCACGGTAAATTCAACCAGCTCAGCCCCCGGATCGCTGACGCTATGCCCCAGCGCGATGTGACCACTGGCGCGCAGTATCACCTCCTCGCGACGCAGCACCATTTCTGGCTCGCCGCGCACCATCACAAAGGTGCCATTGGTGCTCTGGTCGATCAGGTAAAACTTGTCGCGTCTGAGCTCTATGCGGGCATGCACACGCGAGGCCATGCGGTCTGCCACCAGAACTTCGCAGGACGCATCGCGCCCCAGAAATACGCCTACGTTGGAGTGGGTGAGGCGGTGCAGTTTGCCGGCATGGCGCAATTGCAGCTCGACATCACCCGCTGCCGCCAGGGTCGACGGCGTGGTCATCGTCAGCTCTTCGGTAGGTTGCCACAGCACCTCGCACACTTCGACATCATCGCCCTTGCCTTTGACCGACAGCGCAGCAATCGGGCGGGTGCTGCTGCGCAGCATGGGTGACAGCAGATCCACCGCCGCGCGCGTTGTCATGATCTGATTGCCTTTGGCCAAGCCCGCCATACGGGCTGCCAGGTTCACCGTGTCGCCAAATACATCGTTGTTTTCTTCGATCACCGCTCCCACATGAAAGCCCACGCGGATGGCGCGCTGCACACCTGAGGCCGCAGGCAGTGCGGTGATCTTGAGTTGCATGTCGGTGGCGGCCAGGCAGGTGCTGTCGGCATCGGGCAGCACACACATCACCTCGTCACCGATGGTTTTGACGACCCGTCCGCCGTAGCGCGTGGAGGCAGTTCGCATCACGTCCAGGCATTCATCGATCATCCGTTTTGCCTGCACATCACCCAGCGTGTCATACAGCCGGGTACTGCCAGCAATGTCTGCAAACAAAACACCTACTGATTTAGACATACTACTATATTAATAGCAAACAATGTATGATATTCGAGAGCCAAGCATCTATTTTATCTAAAAACCGGCTGCGAGACCATCCCGGCGGGCATCACTGGCTGCAATATACCCGTTATGGGTATTTTGATCCAGTTTCCAGATAAACTGGCCCGCGCCGAAGTCTTGGTATGAATCATTAATCACCTCCATCTGGTGACCGCGATCACTCAGGGCCTGCACAGTGGCAGCGGGCATGGCGGATTCGACATTGATCTCCAGCCCCTCATTGAAGCGCCAACGCGGCGCATCACAGGCGATTTGCGGATTCTGCTGGTAGTCCAGCATGCGCACCAGCGTCTGCATGTGGCCTTGCGGCTGCATGTTGCCGCCCATCACGCCAAAGCTCATTTGGGGCTTCCCGTCTTTGGTGAGAAAGGCTGGAATGATGGTGTGAAACGGGCGCTTGCCCGGTGCCACCACGTTGGGGCTGGCCGGGTCCAAGCTGAAGCCATGGCCCCGATTTTGCAGGCTGATACCAAAGGTCGGCTCCACACAGCCCGAGCCAAAACCCATGTAGTTGCTTTGAATGAAGCTGACCATCATGCCCGACTCATCTGCCGCCGTAAGGTAGATGGTGCCGCCTCGGCGATGTGGGTCGTTCGGGGTGCCTGCGTTAAAGGCCTGCGCGCGTTTGCGGTCAATCAATTTGGCGCGCGACGACAGGTAGTTATCGTCGAGCATCTGCTCCACGGTCACTTCCATCGTCGAGCCCTCCGACACGTAGCGGTAAACATCCGCAAAGGCGAGCTTCATCGCCTCGATCTGCAAATGCTGCGCGTCCACGCCGTCTACGTCAAGGCCCGCGATATCGAACTTGTCCAGAATACCCAGCGCAATCAGCGCGGCTATGCCCTGGCCGTTGGGCGGGATCTCGTGCAGCGCAAAGCCCCGGTAATTTTTGGCGATGGGCGTAACCCACTCGGCCTGGTGCGCGGCGAAGTCGCTCGCCTTCAAGCTGCCGCCATGCTGGCTTGAAAATTTCTCGATCGCCGCTGCAATCTCGCCGTTATAGAAGGCTTGGCCTTTCGTCGCCGCAATGGCGCGCAAGGCTCGCGCGGCGGCCTTGAACTGGAACAGCTCGCCTACGTTGGGTGCCCGGCCAAAGGGTAGAAACGCCTGAGCGAAGCCTGGCAGTGACTTCAACTCGTCCACAGGAGCCACCCACTTGCCTTGCACGATGGGCGGCACGCAGTAGCCGCGCTCAGCAATGTCGATGGCAGGGGCCAGCAAGTCTGCAAACGGCAACTTGCCAAAGCGCTCGCTCAAGGCCACCCAACTGCTCACCGCGCCGGGCACGGTGACGGAGTCGAAACCGCGTTTGGGCGGCGTTTGTGCATCAACGCCATACTTCGCGGCGAAGTATTTTTGTGTCCACGCCGCTGGCGCACGGCCGGAAGCATTCAAGCCGTGCAAGGCCTTACCATCCCACAAAATACAAAACGCATCACTGCCCAGGCCATTGCTGACGGGTTCACAAAGGGTCATTGCAGCGGCGGCGGCAATGGCTGCATCAACCGCATTGCCACCCTTGTACAGCATGCTCAAACCCGCTTGGGCACCCAGTGGATGCGAGGTGGAGACGATGTTGCGGGCAAACAGGGGAACGCGGGTGCTGGTGTAGGGGTTGAGGTGGTTAAAAGACATTGATTGAAAAAGTTGTTGGGAGTCAAAGGAGGTCAGATCAATCCGTCACAATTCGGCGCTCGGCAATGATCTGCTTCCATTTCGCAGCGTCTGCCGCAACCATCTGGGCAAACTGCGCTGGCGAGCCGCCCACAGGTTCGATGCCCAATCGGGCCAAACGTTCTTTCACATCCGGGTCGTTCAAGGACTGGTTGACGGCAGCCGATATTTTCAAAACCGTGTCTTGCGCCAAACCTTTGGGGCCGTACAGACCAAACCAGGTGTTGGATTCAAAACCGGGAATCGCCTCCGCCACGGTCGGCAAATCAGGTGCCAATGAAGAGCGTTTGGCCGATGTCACCGCCAGCGCACGCAAGCGGCCCTCGCGCACGTGCGGCAGCCCAGTAGGCAAGGAGTCGAACAGCAAATCCACCTTGCCGCTGACCAGATCTGGAATCGCCAGCGCCGTGCCACGATACGGAATGTGCACGATGAACGCTCCCGTCTGGGCCTTGAAGAGTTCGGTCGTGAGGTGAACAATCGTGCCATTGCCGCTGGACGCGTAATTGAGTTTGCCTGGATTTTGCCGCGCGTATTTCAACCAGTCAGCAAGCGACTTGGCGGGGGAACTGTTGGGCACCAACATGATGCTGGGCGCGTTGCCGACATGGGCGACCGGCGTGAAGTCTTGGGCCGCGTCATACGGCATCTTCGCGTTAAGTGCCGGGCCAATCGCGTGCGTGCTGGAGGTTGCCAACAGCAGCGTGTAGCCATCAGAATTGGCCTTGGCGACCAGGTCAGAACCAATCGTGCCGCCGGCGCCGGGTCGGTTCTCAACCACGACAGATTGGCCCAGCCTGTCACCGATTTTTTGCGACAGTACCCGTGCAAAAATGTCGGTCGCCCCGCCTGCCGGAAACGGCACTACGAGGCGCACGGGCTTGTTGGGATAGACCTGGGCATGACCGGTCATCGCGCCAAGCGCAAGACCAGCGGCAACAATCAAGGCGCGAGAAACGACGGAGATGGTCTTCATCTCACCATTTTGTCAGGTTCCAGCACCAAAACTCGGGCGCTCGTGCAGGAACCTGAATGAGACGTAGGCTATCAATCCTCGACGAACGCTTCCGCACGCTTGCTCTTGACGGAAGGTAGCAGCACGACGATCAGCAGCAAAGCAGCCGCAGCCAGCAGGCTCGCTGAGAGCCCACGTGTGATGAACACCGTCCAGTCACCGCGCGACAGAAGCAAGGCGCGGCGCAGGTTCTCTTCCATCATCGGCCCCAGGATAAAACCCAACAGCAGCGGTGCGGGCTCTGCACCCAGCTTGATGAAAAGGTAGCCGATGAAGCCAAACAGACCCACCAGCCAAATGTCAAACGTGTTGTTGTTGGTCGAGTACACGCCAATCGCACAGAACAGCACAATGGCCGGGAACAGCCAGCGGTACGGTGCGCTGAGCAGCTTGATCCAGATGCCGATCAAGGGCAGGTTGAGCACGATCAGCATGGCGTTGCCGATCCACATCGAGGCGATGAGCCCCCAAAACAGCTCGGGGTTACTGGTCATCACTTGCGGGCCGGGCTGGATGTTGTGAATCGTCATCGCACCGACCATCAGCGCCATCACCGCGTTGGGTGGAATGCCCAGTGTCAGCAAGGGGATGAACGAGGTTTGCGATGCGGCGTTGTTAGCCGACTCTGGCGCTGCAACGCCACGAATATTGCCTTTGCCGAACGGCACTTCGCCGGGCTGTAGCTTGGTTTTTTTCTCCAGCGTGTAGGCAGCGAACGCGGCCATCACGGCACCACCGCCCGGCAAGATGCCCAGCACCGAACCCAGAGCGGTGCCGCGCAACACCGCCGGGGCCATGCGCTTGAAGTCCTCTTTGGTGGGCAGCAGCCCCTTCACGTCAGCGGTAAACACTTCTCGCTCACTTTCGTGTTTGCCCAGGTTCATGATGATCTCGCCATAGCCAAATACACCCATGGCAATCACGATGAAGCCAATGCCATCGGTGAGTTCTGGAATGTTGAAACTGAAGCGGGCAACCCCCGAGTTGACGTCCGTGCCCACCAAACCGAGCAACAATCCCAGCAAAATCATGCCTACAGCTTTGAGCAAGGAGCCTGATGCCAGCACCACCGCACCAATTAGGCCCAGAATCATCAGCGAAAAATATTCGGCGGGGCCGAACTTGAAAGCGACTTCGGTCAACGGCACCGCAAATGCTGCCAGCACAAGCGTACCGACACAGCCCGCGAAGAAAGAACCCAAGCCCGCAGCCGCCAACGCCGGCCCCGCTCGCCCGTTTCTCGCCATCTGGTAGCCATCGATCACAGTCACCACGGACGATGACTCCCCCGGCAAGTTGACCAGAATAGCAGTGGTGGAGCCGCCGTATTGGGCGCCGTAATAGATGCCGGCCAACATGATCAAGGCCGACACCGGTGGCAGCGCGTACGTGGCAGGCAACAACATTGCAATGGTGGCCAGCGGGCCAATGCCCGGCAACACGCCAATCAGCGTCCCCAGCAGGCAGCCAATAAAGGCATACATCAGGTTGATAGGCGTGAAGGCCACGCCAAAACCGAGCGACAGGTTTGAGATCAGATCCATTTTCTTGTTCCTCTTTTTTTTACCTGTGATTAACCCGTGATGAACGCAGGCCACACCGGAAACTGCAACTTCAGTAGCACGATGAAGGCGAGGTAACTCATGATGGACAGCACAGTCGCCAGCACCAACACCTCTTTGAACTTGAACTCCTCGCCCGCCAAGCTGGCAATGAAGGTCAGCGCGTAAATAGCCAAGATCAGACCCATGGCAGGCAGCTTGATGCTAGGCAGCCCGCCCAGCAGAACACCGAACACAAGGTTGGCCAAGATGATGAAGATGAGGGGCTTCCAGGCCCAGGCACCGATCTTGTCACCGTCAGCGGTTTTCACCACGGTGGCTTTCACAGCGATGATCAGCCCCAAGATTGCCATCAAAACACCCAGCACAAGTGGGAAGTAGCCTGGTCCCATGCGCGCGCCCGTTCCCACGTTGTAGCTCGTAGCCCCCCAGGCAAACGCGATGCCGACCAGCAGGAACATCAACCCCGAGAAAAAGTCTTTCTGGCTTTTAATTTGCATATCCGTCTCCTCAGACAAATTTCGTTACGACATTTTGCACGCTAATGATGGGTGTACAGAATGTGGCTTTCACCTACCCGCCATGTCTTCTGGTTGAGTTGGGTAGCTCAGGAT
>JANNFW010000717.1:0-13399 GCA_031380235.1 Rhodoferax sp.
CCGGATTCGACTGGCGGACATTGCCGCACTGCCCCTGATTCTGCCCAGCCGCCCCAACGCGTTTCGCCTGCTGATTGAACGCGAGATGCGAACCATTGGCAGCATCCCGAAGATCATGATGGAGGTGGATGGCTTGAACGCTATCTTGAACCTGGTGCAGGAAGGCCTGGGCCACGCCGTGCTGCCCGCCTACACGCTGAGCAGCTTTGACGATGTTCAACCCTTTGTGGTGCGGCAAATCCACTCGCCGCAGATTCAAAGCCAGCTGGCATTGGTGTGGTCGGCCCGCAGGCCCACCACGCAAACGCAAAAAGTGGCGCTGGAAGTGCTGCAAAAGGTTATAGCCACAACCTTCTCTTAAAATTTGTACTTACTATAATTAAAATTGATATTTTTAAAATTTAATGTATAGTCAGTTTACAATGAGAACCAGCAAGCTACAACAAGCCCAAACTCAACGCCTCATCATCCGCACCGCGGTTGACCTGATGACACAGCAGGGTTTTGATGGCACCACGATGAAGCAAATCGCCCGCGATGCGGGTGTGGGCGATGCCACCATCTACAACTACTTCCCCACCAAAGAGCGCTTGGTGCTGGGCTACTTTGAGCAGGCATTTGGCGATGCTTTGGCAGCCACGCGATCCACACCCGACTGGACGGACTTCAACCTGCAAGAGCAGATGCAATTGCTGATCGACAGCGTGCTGCAGGTGATGCTGGCTGACCGCGAATTCGTCACCGTCGCCAAAGCCCAAGTCGAGCGCACGCCCATGCTGATGCTCAGCGGTGACGTGCCCGGCAAAGCGCTGCTTCAAACCGCGTTTGCGCAAATGCTGAGCGACGCAGAAGCGGCTGGCGGAATTTTGCCTTGCGGCTTCAAGCCCAGCCTTTCGGCGCTGCTGGCTGACTACGTTTACGCCCTCATTGCCTACTGGCTACGTGATACCTCCGAGGCCTTTGGCAACACCTCGCAGTTGGTTGACCTGAGCTTGGGTGTGCTGGTGCTGGCCCTCAAAAGCGGCATGGTGGACAAGCTGCTGGTGCTGGGTGGCTTTGTCATTCGCAGCCAATTGGCGCGGATGATGCAGAACGGCACTGGTCTCATTGATTTATTGAATCTTGCGCGAAGGGGTTTGGGTGCGCAGGCAGACACATCCACAGAACCCGCGTCTTCCAAACCTGCATCTTCAAAACGCAAAAAAAGAAGCACCAAACTATGAAAATTAGAGCGATCCCAACTGATGTGCCGCCAGGCACTCTGATTCATCAAGCCTTGCCCAATGCCGATTTTGCCGACTGCTACACCCTGCCCGACCCGCATCCGGAGCTGGACGCGCTGCACACGTACCTTGCCGTTTTTGCCCGCACTCCACGCTGGATGCACGCGTTGATGGCGATCCGCAACGGTGTGGTGCGCCACCTCGGACTGAAGTCTGCCAGCGGCCTGCGCGTGGTCGATCCGCAAAAGCCGCCCACCGGTTACCAGCCCGGCGACCGCATCGGCATCTTCACACTGGCGCAGGCGACGCCGGGTGAGGCGCTGGTGTTTGACGATGACAAGCACCTCAAAGTCCAGCTCTCGCTGTTCAAACACACGGTGAATGGCCAGCCGGTGGTGTCGCTCAGCACCGTCGTGCACATTCACAACCGACTGGGGCGTGCGTACATGAGCGTGGTGGGGCCTGTACACAAGCGCATCGTGCCACTGATGCTGGCGCAGGCGGCGCGGGCCTGAAGGCATCGACCACATGCCTGACACGCCTGGAACGAGCCCTGCCCCTCGCACAGGCCGCGTGACCCGTAGCGCCATTGCGGGTGTGGCGGTGGCGCGGGTGGGCCTGGCGCATTTGGGCCACAAGGCGCAATCATTGGCCCGGTCTGACGCGCAGACCGCCTTGGCCAACGCTGAGCATGAAGCGAAGCTCGGGCGCATCCTGTTCACTGCACTCAACCAGTTGAAAGGCACCGCGCTGAAGGCCTCGCAATTGCTGAGCATGGAGCTAGGGTTTTTGCCAGACGGTGTGCGCGCCGAACTCGCCAAAGCGCACTACCAGGCGACGCCACTGAACCGCGCCTTGGTCATCAAGCTGATGCGTGAATCGTTTGGCAGACCGCCACATGAACTGTTTGCCACTTTCAACCCGCAAGCCTTCGCCGCCGCCAGCCTCGGTCAAGTCCACGCTGCCACAACCCCCAGCGGGCATGCGGTGGCGGTGAAGCTGCAATACCCTGGCATGGCCGAGTCCATCAGCAGCGATTTGCAACTGCTGCGTAGTTTGCTGACTGCATTGACAAAAGGCTCACCCGTCCTGCCCAAGGCGCACATGATCGAGCAGGTGCTGACCGACATCGAAAAGAAGCTCGGCGAAGAGCTGGACTATGCGCACGAGGCAAGCCAGCTCATCTGGTTTGGCCAGCAGCTCAACAGCGAAACGGTGGTCGTGCCGCAACCGCTGCCAGAACTCTCAGCCAAACGCGTCTTGACGATGCAGCACCTGCACGGCCTTCACTTGAACGAGTGGCTGCAAACTCTGCCAAGCCAAGCCCAGCGCAACCAGTTTGGCCAAATGCTGTTTGACACCTTTTTGCGCTGCACGTTTGAGCTGGGCCGCCTACAGGCCGACCCGCATCCCGGCAACTACCTCTTCATGACCGATGGCCGCGTGGGGTTGCTGGACTTTGGCTGCACGCGTGCGTTAGATGCCGCGTTTGTGCAATCCATCCGCGCCGCCTGGTCAGCCTTGCTGCGCACGCCGGTTGACCTTGCCGCGCTGCTAACCGCCTACCTGCGTCTGGGCATGATCGCACCCGATTTGAGCGCCACCGATTTCGTGAACCAGCTAATGCCCGCACTGGCCGATTTGCAGCACTGGCAGCGCCTGCCGTTCACGACCGATGTTTACAACTTCGCCCAGCACCCGCCACTGCCCACCCTGCAATCGACGACGCAGCGCCAGGCGGTCGCCCATATGCAAAGCATCCCACCCGACCTGCCGTACTTCGACCGCAGCTACATCGGCCTGGTGCAAATGCTCAAAGCTATGCATGCGCAAGTTCGCACCGCAAACCCCTGGATCAACCCCAGTTATTTTTAAGGAGAACCTCTATGCAGTACGTTCAGAAACCGCTTCAAAAAACGAACAAGGCCTGGGTCGGCTACTGGCTGCTGGGTATCGCCGTGCTGCACACGATCTACGCGGGTGTGTTTTTTGGCCCAATCTACACAGACATCGTCCGGCGCGGCATCATCAACACCGTGGGGCAAGACCCGATGACGGGCGCTGCCGTGTGGTTCGCGATCTTTGGCGTGATGATGGCGATGCTGGCGGCAGCAGTGGTTCCTATGGAGCGCAGCGGGCAGCACCAAGGTTTGAGAAACGTCGGGCTTGGGCTGCTGCTGCTGTGCGTCGCAGGTGTCGCGCTGATGCCTGCGTCAGGCTTCTGGCTGGGGTTTCCAGCGGCGTTGGCATTGATCTTCAAACGCAGTGCCAAAACCGCGTGACAACTTGGCCACAGTACCCGCGCCTGTCAAACCAAAGCGCCCTTCAGCCGTTTGATCATTTTGTTCAACCGGATTAGTCGCGTCTTGTCTTGCGCCATGCGCGCTTCGATCTCGGCCCCTTTTGCCTGCAAGCCATCAATCAATTCCTGGCATTGATCTGGCGGAGCATGTAGGTGTGCCATGGAAGGCTTGATCTGCTGCAAGGTAAAACCTACCTCCTGGGCTTTGGCGATGAAATTGAGCTCAACCACGGCGCGCTCGTCATACAGGCGGTAGCCGTTGTCGCCGCGTTGCGGCGGCGTGATCAACCCCAACCGTTCGTAATAGCGAATGGTGTCGCGGCTATGGCCGGATCGGCGTTCTAGTTGAGCGATGAGCATGGCGGTGAGTTTGGAGGGCAGGGCTTGCAACCGACGATACCAAAAAAAGTTCCAAAAAAGCGCTTGACTGTGGAGTGCGCTCTACACCCCAGACTGCAGCACTTCGTCATATCTGGGTTCAAATTCATGCTCATCGAATGTTCCGACGGCGCGCAGTTGGCGTGCACCTTGACGCTCCCAACCCTTGCGGTAGCTGCCACCGCGCCACGGTATGTGGTCGTCAACTCTGCGACTGGGGTACGACGTAGTTTTTACAGCGCGTTCGCCCAACACTTGGCCGACACAGGATTTCACGTACTGACCTGGGACGCGCGCGGTATCGGCGAGTCGCGCAAAGGCCACGCAAGAAGTGACCCTGCCCGCATGCGCGACTGGGGCGTACTGGACATGGACGCGGTGCTGCTGCACACCTGCGCGCTGGCGTCGGGCGACTGGTCCCGCGTCGCCCTGATCGGCCACAGCTCGGGCGGGCACCTTAGCGGCCTGGCCGCTTCTCTGCCCAACGTCAAACAGTTGGTGTTGATCGCCAGCGGCACTTGTGACTGGCGGCTTTACCCCATGCGCGGGTGGCCACGGCTGTTGGCCGCCTGGTATGGCCTGGCACCCATCGCGCTAACAGCCCTTGGCTACATGCCCGGGCGCTTGGGCGTGGGCCATGACCTGCCGCCAGGCGTGGGCTGGGACTGGCGCAACTGGAGCGCCGCGCCAGGCTATCTCTTCTCAGACCCCAGTCTGGATTTGAGCTGCTACCGCGCTTTTAAAGGCGATCTGCTGGCTCTTCATTTTTCAGATGACACCAGATTTGCACCGCCCGCCACGGTCACAGATTTGCTGCGTCATTTCCCCAACGCACAGATCAAGCGAATCGAATTCAATCCGTCCGCCCAGTCACACCGCCCTGTCGGCCACTTCGGCTTTTTCAACGCGAAGAATGCAGATTTATGGCCGATGGTGAGCCGGTGGTTAGGCTGACTGCTGATTACCCCCTCGGATGATTCTCCGCCAGCACCTTCTTCAACCGCTCACGCGCCACATGCGTGTAGATCGTCGTCGTGGAAATATCCGCGTGCCCCAGCAGCATCTGCACTGCGCGCAAGTCGGCACCGTGATTTAGCAAATGCGTGGCGAATGCGTGGCGCAAGGTGTGCGGCGACAGTTTGGACGTGATACCCACCATCAGCGCGTATTTTTTGACGATCATCCAAAACATCACGCGCGACATGCTGGTGCCGATCTTGCTGCCACGGTTGGTCACAAACAAATCATCCGTCGGCTTGCCCGCTGTCATCGCAGGGCGAATCTGCACCAAGTATTGTTTAAGCCACACGCTTGCCACTTCGCCAAAGGGAATCAGCCGCTCTTTGTTGCCCTTGCCTGTGACGCGCACCACGTGCTCACTCAAGCTGATGTTGAGCACCTTGAGGCCCACCAGCTCGCTCACACGCAAGCCGCTGGCGTACATCAGCTCCAGCATGGTGCGGTCACGCACGCCCAAGGCAGTGGAGACATCGGGTGCATACAGCAGCGCCTCGACTTGCGCCTCGGTCAGGTTGGAGGGCGAGCGCTGGGCCTGGCGGGCGGGCAAGATTTTGAGCGTGGGGTCTTTGCGGGTATGACGCTCGCGCAAAGCCCAGCGAAAGTAACGCTTGAAGACGGTCAAGCGGCGATTGGCACTGGTCGCTTTGGTGCTGCTGTGGCGCGCTGAAAAGTAGGCCAAAAAATCGACTTCTGCCGCCTCATTCAAACGCTTGCTCTGCGCAGCAAGCCAAACCGCGAACAATGTCAAATCACGCCGATACGCGGCCAGCGTGTTTTTCGACAACCCGTCTTCAAGCCACAGCGCATCGGTGAACGCGTCGATCAGCGCCCTGTCACCGGGATGAATATCGGTAGGGATGGGCGCTTGCTTCAGCGACTGAATGGAGTCACTCCAGCTTGAGTTTGGCGGTTTCCACCACCTTTTTGTAGACGGCCAGCTCGTCCGCCATTTGCACCGCGAACTGCTCCGGTGAGTTAGCCACCACGAACGAGCCCGTGTCCTCAATGCGCTTCTTCACCGCCGGGTCTTCCAGCGATTTACGCACCGCTGCATTCACTTTGTCGACCACCTCTTTTGGCAAACCCTTGGGGCCGTAGATTCCGTAGTAAGCCATGCGGTTGACGGGCTCTAGGCCCAGCTCTTTGAAGGTCGGCACATCAGGCATCGCAGCCAGGCGCTGCGGCGCGGCCACGGCCAGGGGAATCAGCCGATTGGCTTTAATGTGCGGCAATGCCGAGGGCACATTGTCAAAAATGATTTCAACCTGCCCACCCACCGTATCGCGCAGCGCAGGCCCCGCACCCGAGTAAGGAATGTGCGTGACAAACACGCCCTGCAAGCCCTTCCACAACTCGGTTTGCAGATGGCCAATGCCACCCGTGCCCGAGGAGGAGTAAGAGTATTTGCCTGGTGACTTTTTCAGCACCGCAACAAAGTCTTTGTAGTTCTTCGCGGGAAAGCTGGGGTGCACCGCGATCAAATTAGGCGTGGCGGCAATGTTGATGATGGGCGTGAAGTCGGTCGCTGCGTTGTACGGCATTTTGGGGTTGATAGCCGGGTTCGCTGCCGTGGTCGACACCGTTGCCATACCCAGCGAGTAACCGTCTGGCGCGGCCTTGGCCGTCTCGTTTGCGCCAATCACGCCACCGCCACCAGCCTTGTTTTCCACAATCACGCTTTGCCCCAAGGCACGGCCCAGAGGCTCGGCAATCACGCGGGCAATGATGTCGGTGGTGCCGCCGGGCGCGAACGGCACTTGCAGCTTCACGACTTTGTTGGGATAGCCCTGCGCGCCAGCTTGCAAGGCGGTTGCCAGCAAGGTGAGTGCGATCATGGGTACGAGCGTGCGACGGGGCATTTTGGAAAACATAAGCGTGGCTCCAGTTAAGACAGGTATGCACATTATTGTGATTCATCCATGGCAACGGTTTGATTGTGGATTACGCATACGGGCAAACCCCGAGGCGGCTGCATGCCTGCTGGTGTTTTTTTTGCTGATAGGCTCAAGCGGTGAACTACGCCCAACTGCTCTTCCCCGATTTCTCGCTCATCCTGTGCGGCTACCTGGTGTGCCGTTACACCAAGCTGGACCGCACCGTGTGGGCGCAGGTCGAATCCTTGGTCTACTACTTTTTGTTCCCGGTGCTGCTGTTCCACTCGATTGTGAAAAGCCCGCTGGATTTGAAGGCCACTTCGGGCCTGATCGCAGCGGGCTGGGGCGTGAGTTTGAGCGGCATTGCCCTGGCCTACGCACTGCCCTACCTGCCGTGGCTTAAAAGCCATATCAACCTGCGCGACCATGCCGCCAGCGCGCAGATCGCATTCCGATTCAACTCGTTTATCGGCCTTGCGGTAGCCGAACGGCTTGCGGGGCCTCCCGGTGTGCTGCTAATTGCGGTGCTGATTGGGGTGAGCGTGCCTCTGAGCAATATCGGCGCTGTGTGGCCCATGGCGCGGCACAGCGAACGCGGGTTTTTGAGTGAGCTGGTGCGCAACCCGCTGGTCATCGCCACAACTTCAGGCCTGATCGCCAATTTGCTGGGGTTTTCAATGCCGTTCTGGCTGGAGCCGACCGTCACCCGCGTAGGGGCCGCGTCGCTGGCGCTGGGCTTGATGGCAGCTGGAGCGGGCTTGCAGTTGAAAGCACTCTCAGAGCACAAAACCCTGGGCGTTGCGGTGCTGTCAATCCGCCATCTGATCCTGCCGTTGATCGCCTGGGGCTTGTCACACGTGCTCGGTTTGTCAGACCTGCAAACCGTCATCCTAATGGCCTTCTCAGCCCTGCCCACCGCCTCAAGCTGTTACGTACTGGCAGCACGCATGGGCTACGACGGCGCGCCGGTGGCGGCGCTGGTCACGCTGTCAACGCTGCTGGGCGTGTTGAGTTTGCCGTTCGCCTTGGGCGTGCTGCGGTAGCGGTGCAAAGAACCTTCAAACGCTATTAACTATGTAGCTGTTTATGCATGTTATTCGAGAGCTAGAGCACTATTTTGTCAACAATTTGATGAAAACTCACTTGAAATCACAACTTATTAACCTGAGAGTTAATTTTTTATCTTTTATAACCACAATTGTAGTAAGCTCCTGAATCTTTACCCTATCGATTGCTGTTTGCTTTTTGACCGTCGCACAGCGGCTGTGTAATGCGCTGCGTTTGGGGCGAAACGCGCTTGTTCGCAGCCTGCTGAATGCGTCACGAAGTAGCTGAGTGCCTACTTGACGAAACGCCTTACAATGACGTAAGGCAACCAAGGATGACCCATGACCACAGCCACAATTTCGTCAAAAGGACAAATCACCATACCGGCGGTTGTGCGGCTGGCACTACACGTGGATACGGGTGACCGTGTGGAGTTCGTCGAGGTTGGGCCAGGACGGTTTGAGTTCGTCGCCGCGACCCGGCCAGTGACCGAGCTGAAGGGCATGTTTGGCAAAGCCAACAAAGTGGTCTCGATTGCTGAGATGAACCAAGCCATCGCCACGCAAGGGGCACGGGCGGGATGATTGGCTTGGACACCAATGTGCTGGTGCGCTACATCATGCAGGACGACCCCAAGCAATCCGCCAAGGCGACTAGTATCGTCGAGTCACTGGACGATGCAGGTGGCGGCTACATCACTCTGGTGTCGATTGTCGAACTTGTGTGGGTTTTAGGCTCAAGTTACGAGCTGCCTCGCGCTCAAGTGGCGCTGGCGTTGGACGGCATCCTCAGAACCAAGCAGTTCGCCATCGAGCGTGCAGACCAAGTGCTTCGCGCGCTGCGGGTCTTCAAAGTGGGCAAGTCTGATTTTGCGGATTGCTTGATTGAGCGGTCAGCAGACAGTGCGGGTTGCGAGAAAACCTTCACGTTTGATGTCAGTGCTTCCAAATATGCGGGGATGACGCTGATTCAATGAGTACCTGCACCGCGCATGCAGCCTGATAAACGCACAGCGACTGGGCAATGCGCTGCGGTTTTGGTGTGAAAGCACGCGCGAGACGAAAAATGTGTGCGACACGGTGGTCGCTCATTTTTTGAGGTGACCGATAGATCGTTACCACGCGCATTTCACCCCAAAGCCCGGTCACATTGCCCAGTCGTTGTGCTCTGCTCGCTTTTGTTGAACGGCTTTGAAGTCAAATAAAACAGACGTAAGTTCGTCTGTAAATTTTTTCAACTACCGCTTTAGGCTGATTGCGGACGCTCGCTCCGCTCGAGAACAGTCCTTTGCGTTTGACATCAGAGAACCGCAAAAGGCGTAGCCTTCTGTAGGTACCATCGATGGAATGGCTGGCCGTCACTCTTTGGGGCGCATTTCGCGGCCAGTCGGATCGAGCTCAAGCACGGATTCGTGCAAGCCGCTTACTTGCGAGCCGATTGGTTGACCATCGTCGTCTATTTGAAATAACCCCCATGAGACATCTTCCAAGGCACCTGGTTCACACGATGGCCCATCGAGCAGGTACGCAATGGAGAACAACATCTGCGCTTGAAGGCAGCGAGCAACCTCGTTCAAGTCTTGCGAGGAAACTCCCTTGTCAACGCAGCGCGCCTGGCCCAAGCCAAGTCCGGCATATGGACGGTTGGGATTTGCTCGTGCATCTTTGATCTCTCGTTCGATCCAGTCTGTCTCGCCCTCCACTGCGACGCTCGACCAAGCGTTCTTCAAGAAGAGGAATCGAAGTAACTGAGGAATGCCTTCTTTGACTTGCGAATGTGCCCAACTCTCGGGGGAGACTGCACCAAGCTTGCGGAATAGTGCGGTAAGTTCGTTATGGTCACTTGGGATGGGCATAAGCTTTCTTGCGACGGCTAACCAATGTACACCGCAAAATCTGCAACATACTCTGGCCTCTGCGTATCAATCTGGTCATGTAATCCTACCGACTTCAGCTTGCAGCTCGGGCTTCAGTCGCTTTCTCAGATTTTCATTCAGGCATAAAAATTCCGACAAAGCACGTCGTACTCCTTTTTGCAATTCTAGGCTTCAGGCAAGCCGAATCCAAAATTGAGTCCACAACCTGAAAGATCGCCTCCGCCCGCACAGCCGACCGTCAAAGCCCGACCAACCAGCCACCTACCCAGCGCGGTGGCAGCGCAACGTGACCGGGCTTTGGAGCGAAATGCGCGTGGAAGGGATTCTTCGGTCACCTCAAAAAATGAGCGACCACCGTGTCGCACACATTTTTCGCTCCGCGCGTGCTTTCGCTCCAAAACCGCAGGACATTGCGCTGTCGCCGCGCTGAGTGGGTGGCGGCACGGACACAGAACAAACGATTACCCCTCCCCGCGCGCGCCCCGCCCCATCAACGCAGCAACCGCCTGCGCCGGGCTGACATGCCCATCCAGCAGCGCCACAACCGCCGCAGAAATCGGCATCTCAACCCCAAGGCTTTGCGCACGTTGAACAACCGCGCGGGCGCAGTACACGCCCTCCGCGACGTGGCCTAGCGAATCGACGGCTTGCTGCAAGCTTTGGCCTTGCGCCAGCAGCAGGCCGACTTTGCGATTGCGGCTTAGGTCGCCGGTGGCGGTCAGGACCAAATCGCCGAGGCCGCTCAAGCCCATGAAGGTTTCGGGTTTGGCACCGAGTGCGATGCCGAAACGGGTCATCTCGGCCAGGCCACGGGTGATGAGCGCGGCACGGGCGTTAGCACCTAGGTTCAGGCCGTCGCACAGGCCGGTGGCGATGGCCAGCACGTTTTTGACGGCACCGCCGACTTCGACACCGACGATGTCTTCGTTGGCGTAGACGCGCAAACTGGCGCTGTGAAAAGCTTCGACCAAGATATCGCGCACTTCGGGGTGCGAGCTGCTGGCGACCAGAGCGGTGGGCTGCTGGCGTGCGACCTCCATCGCAAAGCTGGGGCCGCTGAGCACGGCGGCGCGCAGACCGGGGGCCACTTGGGATTGAATTTCGTGCGGCAGCAGGCCATGTGTGCTGTCGGCGCCTCTTGCTGCGGACTCAACACCTTTGCACAGCCAAGCCACAGGCGCTTTGCAGTCGCGGATTTGCACCAACACATCGCGCAGACCGGCCAGCGGCGTGGCGATGACCACCAGTCGCGCGTCATGCACTCGATCAACCAGCGATTGAGCGGTGTCGGTGCAAACTTTCAGATTCGACGGAAGCGCGATGCCAGGCAGGTAACGCGTGTTTTCCCGCACGCGCTCCATGCTGCTTGCATGGTCGGAGTTGCGCGCGCTGAGCGTCACCGAGTGGGTACCGTCAGCACGCTGTACGGCACTGACGGCCAGCGCAGTGCCCCAGGCGCCTGCACCGATGATTACTATTTTCATAGCTCTTCGTGTAATTGGTACGAGAGCTGGGGGGTCGAAAGCCTTATAAAAAGGCTTAAAACCTTATTGCGTAATGATCGGCGACGGCTGCTGCGATGCGGCAGCCGCTTGCTGGGCCTGTTGCTGCTCGAACATCGCCTGGAAGTTGATCTCCGACAGATGCACAGGCGGGAAGCCCGCGCGCTGAATCAAATCGGCCACATTGCCACGCAGGTAGGGGTAGACGATTTGCGGGCAGGCGATGCCCATCACCTGGTTCATCTGCTCGGGGGCGAGGTTGCGAACCTCAAAAATGCCGGCTTGCTTGACCTCGACCAGGAACACTGTTTTGTCCTTGATTTTGGTTTGCACGGTGGCGGTGACGGAGACTTCAAAAATGCCATCGGCGACTGGTTCGGCGTTCACACCGAGCTGGATATCCACCGTCGGCTGCTCTTGCACTAGCAGAATGCCGGGGGAATTGGGCTGCTCCAAAGACGACTCCTTGAGGTAGACGCGCTGGATTTGGAACACAGGAGCCGCAACTTCTTGCGCGGGGACGGGGGTATCTGCCATGGGAGTCTTTCAAAAACAAAACGAAAGGAAACTGTAAAAGTGCATCAGCCCGGGAGAGCCGCGACGCACCAGTGTGGGCGGGATTATCTCAGGTGAGCGTGAGGCTAGGCGACGGGTTCAGGCCGCGTTCAATTCATGTTCAACAAGGGCATCAGCTCGCCTTTGCCGTCCAGCGCCATCAAATCGTCACAGCCGCCCACATGGGTGCTGCCGATGAAGATTTGCGGCACGGTGCGCCTGCCGGTGATTTCCATCATTTTGGCGCGCTCATCATGGCGCTCATCAATGCGGATTTCTTCAATCTGGGCCACGCCGCGGCTTTTGAGAACCTGCTTGGCTTGAATGCAGTAGGGACAAACTGCGGTGGTGTACATCTTGACGTGTTGCATGCGAAATCTCAAGCCTTTTCTGACGTTTTTTCGATGGGTAAATTGGCGGTGCGCCAGGCTTTCAAGCCGCCGCTCATGGATTGCGTGTTCTCATAACCGAGCTTCTTGGCAATGGCGACGGCGCGGGCTGAGCGTGCGCCTGTTTCGCACACCAAAATCAGCGGCAAGGCTTTGTTTTTGACGGTGCTGGCCAGTTTGTCCTCCAGCGAGTTCAGCGGGATGTTTTTAGCACCGCCGACGTGGCCTGCAGCGAACTCTTCGGTCTCGCAAACGTCGATCACCACGGCCTTTTCGCGGTTGATGAGCTGCACGGCGCCTTCGGCCGTCAGCCCACCACCTGCACCCTGAATGATGGGCATCAGCAGCATGGTGCCGGAGACGATCGCCACGGCGATCAGCATCCAGTTGTCGAGTAAAAATTTCACGGACGTCCTTGAGGTTTGCTTGGGGTTTGCTGCTGGATTTCAGCAGCGCAACCCATGATTTTAGAATATGGGGCGGGCCTGCTCCAGCCAGCCGCGCAAATTCCCTTCCGAAATCAACCCAGCCATGTACAAACTAGTCCTCATCCGCCACGGCGAATCCACCTGGAACCTTGAAAACCGCTTTACCGGCTGGACCGACGTGCCACTCACCGCAACCGGCATCGCGCAGGCCCAGAACGCTGGCCGTCTGCTACAAGCGGCGGGCTACGACTTTGACGTTGCCTACACCAGCGTGTTGAAGCGCGCTACGCACACGCTGTGGCATTGCCTGGACGCGATGGATCGCACCTGGCTGCCCGTGGTTAACCACTGGCGGCTCAACGAGCGCCATTATGGTGCGCTGCAAGGGCTCAACAAGGCTGATATGGCCAAGCAATACGGCGACGCGCAGGTGCTGCTGTGGCGGCGCAGTTATGACACGCCACCGCCCGTGCTGGATGCAGACGACCCGCGCAGCGAGCGTGGTGACATCCGCTACGCCAAGCTCAAGCCTGAGCAGATTCCGCTGACCGAATGCCTCAAAGACACCGTGGCGCGGGTGATGCCGCTGTGGGTCGAGTCGCTGGCACCGGCGATCAAGGCCAACAAACGCGTGGTGCTGGCGGCCCACGGCAACTCGATTCGCGCGCTGGTGAAATATCTGGACAACGTGGCCGACGACGCCATTGTGGGCGTCAACATCCCCAACGGCATTCCGCTGGTGTACGAGCTGGATGAAAATTTAAAACCGATTCGGCACTATTACCTGGGGGAACATGGAACCACA
>JANNFW010000730.1:0-17191 GCA_031380235.1 Rhodoferax sp.
GATCTGCGCCGTATCGCATCCACCATCCGCCTGTCGCGCGACACCCATGCCGTTCTGTGGCAGAACATCACGCTGGCGCTGGGGCTCAAAGTCATTTTTTTGGGGATGGCAATTTTTGGCAGCGCCAGCATGTGGATGGCGGTTTTTGCGGATATGGGAGCTAGTTTATTGGTAGTGTTCAATGGCCTGCGCCTGATGCGAAATAAGCTTTGAATCATCTCTTGGTTTCAGTACGTGCCGGTCACCGCTACATTGCACTGCAATCTTGCTATCATCGATTAAAGCTCCTCAATTTATAGCTTCTTATGCATGTAATACGAGAGCTAAGGGCTTAAATTAGTGTAAATTTATTCATCTTTGGCTTTTTTTCGTCAAAAATTAACTCTCAGGTTAACTTGTTAGCATGGATGCACTTACTTGACGACAAACCGCGCCGTAGCAGGGGGTTTCCCCGGCAAGGTCACCACGGCAACGCCTTTGGTGACTTTCGGCTCCGCTTTGAACGTGCCTTTGGCCTCCAGTTTGTCGCCCACCAGTACCAGTTCTACTTCGGTTTTCTCAGTGCCGTTGAGCAAGGTGACTTTGGCTTTGGCACCGTCAATTTTCATCGGCTTGCCATGGTCGGTGATGTAGATTTGGATGACGTCGGATTTGACGACGAATTCCAGATCGGCCAACTTGGTTTCGACAATCACGCCACCATGCTTGGGTGTGTGATGGTCGCCCGCAGCAAAGGCGGCGCTGGTCGCTGCGAGCAGGGTGCACGCAAGCAGGTGTGATGCAAAGGATTTGGTCTTCATGAAAGGCTCCTGTCTAGTTTATGGAGGTTGCGGGAAAGGGAAAAGGAAAATCAAAATGCCTCTGAGCCTGAATCAGCTACAAGACGCTCAATCGGTTTTTGCCCGAACAGCTTGACCATGACGGGGGTCAAGAAGGAATCAAGCAGGGTCGAAGTGATCAACCCTGAAAAAATCACCACGGCCACTGGATGAAGAATTTCGGTGCCTGGCATTTCGGCTTCAAACAGCAGCGGGGCCAGCGCCAGTGCGGCGACCAGCGCCGTCATCAGCACGGGGGTCAGGCGCTCCAGCGAACCGCGTACCAGCATGGCATCGCCAAAATTCTCTTTTTCAAAGGCGCACAGGTTGATGTAATGCGACACCTTCAAAATGCCGTTACGAATCGCGATGCCGGCCAGCGTGATGAAGCCGACCAGGGCCGCGATGGACAGCGGCTGCCCCGAAAGCCACAGACCCACCACTGCACCCACCAAAGCCAGCGGAATGTTGGCCATGATGATGCTGGCCAGCACGGCCGATTTGTAACGCGAGTAGAGAATCATGAAGATCAGCGCAATCGAGCCCAACGACAGCAGGCCAATCAAACGGCTGGCTTCCTCCTGCGCCTGAAACTGGCCGCCCAGCGTGATGAAGTAACCCACGGGCAACGCCATGGCAGAGGTTTCGCGGCGGATGTCGGCCACCACATCGCTCAGGGCCCGACCCTGTGCATTCGCGGAGATTACGATCCGCCTGCGGCCATCATCGCGACTGACCTGATTCGGGCCATCCGATTCCTCCACCGTGGCCACTTGCGACAACGGCACGCGTCCGGCGGGCGTGTCGATCATCATATTGCGTAGCCCTTCGATGCCGCGTGCCGTCTCGGGCAGACGCAGCACCAGGTTGAAGCGGCGGCTGCCCTCCACAATCTGCGTGACGCGCTCGCCATCAATCATCATCTGCAACTCCTGCAGCAGCTTGGACGGCGCAATGCCACGTTGCAGCGCGCGGTCGTAGTCAATCTGAATCTTGATCTGCGGCGTGAGCACCTGCTTTTCCACTTCCAAATCCACCACGCCCGGAATTTTTGACAACTGAATCCGCAGCGCCTCCGCCTGCCCCCGCAACGTGTCCAAGTCGTCGCCAAACACCTTGATGGCGATTTGCGAGCGCACGCCCGACAGCATGTGGTCAATGCGGTGGCTGATGGGCTGCCCAATGCCGATGGCTGCAGGCAGGCTGCTGATGCGCTGGCGAATGTCGGCGTAGATTTGCTCCACGCTGCGCTCGCTGCGCTTGAGTTTGAGGTCCAGCTCCGACACGTGCACTCCCTCGGCATGCTCATCCAGTTCGGCCCGGCCTGAACGCCGCCCCACCAACTCCACCTCAGGCACGCCCTTGAGCGCCACCTCAGCCACCGTGGCGATGCGCGAGGTTTCAGCCAGCGTGGTGCCAGGGTTAAGCCGCAAGCCCACCAGCGCCACGCCCTCGTTGAACGGTGGCAAAAACGTGGTGGGGAAGAAGGGCACGGCCGCCATCGCCAACAAAGCGGCAACGCTGCCCGCCGCAAGCCAGGGCTTGGGCACGTTGAACACCTTTTGCAGCAGCTTGGCGTAACTTGCCTTCACCCACAGTTGCACGCGCGTGTCGCCGTGATCCAGCGATTTCATCCTTGGCAACAAGTAGTAGGCCATCACCGGCGTCAGGGTTACAGACACCAACATCGACGCCAGCAGTGACACAATATAGGCCACGGCTAGCGGCTGCATCAGTCGGCCTTCGATGCCCGGCAAAAAGAACAACGGAAGCAGCACCAGGACGATGATCACGGTCGCGATGACGATGGCCGACCTCACCTCCAGCGTCGCCTTCGCAATCAACTCCAGCGGGCCAAGGCGGCCCCCCGGATGCAGCTTGCGGTCTTCCTTGAGTCTGCGAAGCACGTTCTCCACGCCGACCACCGCATCATCCACTAGGCCGCCTATCGCAATCGTCAGTCCGCCCAACGTCATGGTGTTGATCGAGAAGCCGAAGTACTTGAAGGTCAACACCGTGATCATCACCGACATGGGAATGGCCGCCAGTGAAATCAGCGTGGTGCGGATGTTCAGCAAGAAGAAATACAGCACCGCCACCACCACGGCAGCCGCCGCCAGCAGCTTGCCTCGCAAGGTGTTGACCGAGGACTCGATGAAGGTCGCCTGGCGCATGGTGATCTGGGGCTCGCCCATGCCCGGTGGCAGCCCTTTCTTGAATTGGGCCAGCGCCTCTTCGATGCTTTGCGTCAGTTTGACGGTGTCGGCATCGGGCTGTTTTTGAATCCCCAGAATCACGGCAGGCTGGCCGTTCAGGCCCGCATCACCGCGCTTGATGGCGGGCGCAAACACCACAGCGGCGACCTCACTGAGTTGGATCGCCCGCGTGCCCTTCCACATCACCGGCAGGCGCTGCAAGTCTTCGATGCGCGTGGTGCGGCCGATGTTGCGAATCAAATACTCGCGCGAGTTCAGCTCCAGAAAGCCGCCGCTGGTGTTGGCCGAATAGTTTTTAAGCGCACTTTCCAGCGCCTCCAGTGGCACCCCCAGCGCTGCCATTCGCGCGGTGTCGGGCTGCACCTGGTACTGGCGCACCTCGCCACCAATCGGTACCACCTGCGCCACGCCCGGCAGCGTGAGCAGGCGAGGACGGATCACAAAGTCGGCGTACTCACGCACGGCCATCGGTGTAATTTTTTGGGTATCAATCGGCAGTGCCAACAGCATGATCTCGCCCATGATGGAGCTGATCGGCCCCATCCCAACGTGTTCAACGCCCTGCGGCAGTTGCTCCCGTGCGACAGACAAGCGCTCACCCACCATCTGGCGGGCACGAAAGATGTCGGTCTTCCAGTTGAACGTCACGTACACAAACGACAGCCCGACGCTGGAAATCGAGCGCACGCTTTCAACGCCTGGCATGCCACTCATGGCAATTTCCAGCGGGACTGTGATCAGCTGCTCCACCTCTTCCGGAGCCATGCCACCGGCTTCGGCCTGTAGCGTTACCGTCGGTTTGTTGAGATCCGGAAACACGTCAACCGGCATGCTGACCAGAGTGAACGCACCGAGCACCAGCAGCAACACGGACAGCGCTGCCACCAACAGCCGGTTGTGCAGCGAAGCATGAATTAGTTTTTCAAACATAACGCAGCGGCCTTCAGCGAACTTGGTTGACCAGTGGAGCGCCTTGCGTCACCACCCGATCTCCCGCCTTCAGTCCACTCGTGATAGAGACCGTGGCACCATCCAGTGCAATTTGGCTGACAGCGCGTGCCTCAAACTGCTCGGCCCCGGTGTGCACCCACACCATGTCCAGGTTGCTCTGATTTTTGACAATCGCCCCAGCCGGAAACGCAAAACCCTTCACAAGCTCTTTGGTCTGTACCAACACTTTGACGGGTTGGTTCACGGCCAGCGCCGTACTTTGCGCGCCTGCCACCGTTCGAAATTGAAGGGGGATCGCGCCTTCGCGCAAGGTCCGGCCCGCTCCGCTGAACTCCAAGGGAATGCTGATGCCCGCTGCCGGGCTGGCGCTGGCGGCACCCGCTGCGGTGGCCATGCTGCTGAGCAGCGCTGCATCAAATGCGCTGGCTTCAATTTTCAGCCGCGCTGGGTCAATGATCTCGAACAGCAACTCGCGGGCATCGACCACTTGCCCGAGCGTGACGTTCGTTGCAGCAATCACGCCGCTGATCGGCGCGGTCAAGGTTTCAACGGCGGATATGCCGGCACCTACAGCGGCCAAGCGCTGCTCAAGGCTGCGCGCTTCACTTTTAGCGGCTTCAATCTCCTTGGCGGGTACTGTGCCTTCGAGTTGACTCAAACGCGCCACGCGCTGGCGTGCTTGCTCCAAATTGCCACGTAGCTCTGCTCCTTGGGCAACTTGGTTCGCACGCTCCACCGCACTGGAGGATGCTCGCACCAAGGCCAGCACCTCGCCCTTGCGCACGGTTTGCCCCAATTGCGGCAAACCACGTGGCCCCGCTTCTACCCGGCCCGCGTTGGTGGGCTGGACGCGCCCGCCCGCGTTAGGGTCAGCGATGACGCGGCCCGTCAGTTCTATCGTCTTGGGTAACGATTTCTCTTGCGCCAGCAAAGTTCGCACGCCGAGCTGGCGCTGCGACATCTTGGGCAAAAACACGCTACCGTCTGGCAGACGCTTTGGTGCATCGCCTGAGACGGCAGTTGCGCTCTCGCCATGGTCATGGCCTTCGCCCGCCCAACTGGGGTTAGCGATAAAACCGGTCGCTGCTAGAACGCACGCGAAAGTCGACAAATAGGTCTTGATGTTTTTCATGGGTTCACCCGAATTCAGATGCGCACGCGGCGACGACGCCATATGGAGCCAAAGATTGCCAACGCAGCGAGCAGCAGCGCTGCCGCGCTCGCAGGTTTCGCCCATTTCGTGAGTCCGCTGACCTGTTCAGCCGAATGCTGATGACCCGCTTCGGGGTCAGGCACGACCAGATCACCCGCAATCAGGTCAGTGTCTTTGCCCGACACAATGGTCAATGTGATGGGGTAGGTTCCAGGCTTGCGAAAACTCCCGGCAGGCAGGCTGTAGTCGCCGTGCTCTGGGTGAAAAGCTGCTGTTTTTTTCATTTCGCCCGATTCCACTTCCACCTTGGCATTGAGGACGGGTTCATTGGTGGCGTAGCGGTCGATCATGATCGAAAGTTCGTCGCCCTTGAGGATGCCGACGACTTCAAACAAGTCTGAATGCCCCTGAAAACGCGGCGAGGCTGACGCTGCCGCAGCAGGCGTTTTCGCTTCACCGTGGTCATGGCCTTCGCCCGCGAACGCCGAGACGCTGGTGGCCGAAACGAGCAGTGCAAACAAGTGGGTGCGGAAATGGGCGAATTTGTACTTTGACATTGATAACACCTGGAAGAGATAAAGGGAGGACTTCATGGCAACCACCCAAGAGATTGATGAAGTCGCGATTGGGCTCGTTGGATTTCGATACGCGCACGACCCAACGCCAAATCGGCTTCGAACCGTTCGTTCTCGGCGCGCAGGCGCGTGGGTAAGTCACTCTCACCCAGCCGGTACGCCTTGGCGTACAAGGCCTGGGCCTCGGCACTAAGCTTTGCTCGCGCCTGCAAGGCTTCTTCACTTGCGCGGGCAGCCACCACCTCAGCGCGTGTAACCGCCAATTCGGCGTTGACCTGGCGTGTCACCGCATCACCTTCGGCTTCTGCCACGTTCAGCTCGGCGCGGGCTGCGGCGATACGCGCGCCGTTGCGAATATCACCGCCCAGCGGAATCTTGACGGCGACGCGAAGCGATGTCTCAGCGCTTGCTCCGAAACCGCCTTGCGAGATGGTGGAGCCGACACTCAGCTCCATCGGATCACGACGATCCGCCTCGGCCAACTGCAAACGCGACCGCGCCGCCTGGGTTTGCGCGGTAGCGGCGGCAACGGCGGGGTGATCCGCCTTCATCGCCTCCAGAGTGATGGTCAAGGTGCTGTTGGGTGGCGCGGAGTCGGACGCGGCGTCCGCCACCGTCGCCAGCCCCGTTAGCGCCTGCCACTGGCTTTGCACCCGCCAGATTGCGCCCTGCGCGTGCACCAGACTGACGTTGGCCTGCTGCACGACTGACTGTGCTTGCAATGAATCTACCCGCGCCACATCACCCGCACGCACGCGGCGCTCCACGTCTTGCGCCAGCGTGGTCGCCTCTGCCAGCTTGCGAGTGGCCAGGGCTTGCTCAGCGCGAGCCAGCGCCGCCAGAGACGCCAGCTCGCGCACTTCGCCCGCCAGTTTGAGCCTTGCGGCGCTCACTTGTCGCTCCAGCAGCGCGCGATCCGCATCGATTTGGGCTCGACTGGCGCTGCGCGTTCGGGTGTTCCACAGGGGCACGGCCACCTCGGCCTCCAACTCGCGCAGGCCGCTGTTGCCGCTTAGCAGGTCGGTGCGATGCGCTAGCGTGACGGTTGACGGGCCAGCGGCCCAGGCATCTGTGGCGCGCACGCGGGCATCCAGCTCGGCGATGCGCTGGGGCAGCGAGCGTTGGCTGGCTGCCAAAGCCCAAGCCGCATCAAGCGCTTCGCGCAGCGTCGGTGCTGGCTGCGCAAGCGTGTTGCCAGCACACAGCAGTGCTGATAGCACAGCAGCGACATGCCTGCGGAATGAAAAGAATGAAGTCAAGGAGCATCTCCGAAGTAAAAAAGTACTTCGGCAGTCCTTCACGCTGATGAGTCAGCGCAGCTTGAGCAGAGGGATTACCCCATCAAAGGACTGCCACGGCGAAAGAGGCCGGGAGCCATTTCGGGCGTTCTATGTCGTTAAAGGAGATGTCTGCCGGGCGCAGAGCCAGATGCTCAGCGATATATGTGCCCGGTTTAGTAAAGTGCGTGCTTGCAATTTCACCTGGTACGCCCACCGAGTGGGGGTGGCAGCAATGGGACTGTGCCGCGCAATCGGCAGCCATTTCCAACGCTTCGGTTGTCACCGTCACGTCCGCTGCCGCCGCAGCATGTTCAACCGCGTGCAACATTTCAGACGCGGCATGCGTTCCTGCCCAACTCCATTGAAAGAGTGAGAGGAAGATGAGAAAGGTACAAACCAGACGACGCATCGCGCGCATGATATCAGCGCCTTCGGGGTACGATGTGACCCTAACCCCAGAGGGTATCCGGGTATTGTTGGTCGCACGGATCGCCGCTCCCATGGGCGTACTTCATGCGCAAATTGCTATAAACAAAATAGCTAGTTATGCATTCTATTCGAGAGCTACGCACCTGTTTTATTCAAAATTTGGCATTTTTATCACGGATAGCCCTCGTTATTAACCGGCAGGTTAATTTTAGGTCGCCAGCACCTTAACGCACCATCAACACAGGCACCTCGCACTGCGCCAGCACCTGGGTGGCGACAGAGCCCATCACCATGTTCATCAGCGCGCCATGGCCGTGCGATCCCATCACGACCAGGTCAAACTTGCCGCTTGAGGCAAGTTTGGCAATGGTCACGCCCACGGGGCCTGTCTTCCAGGTGCTCTTGGCATCAATGCCGTGGCGCAACAGAAACTTGGTGACCGGTGCCAGCACTTTTTCGGCCTCTTCCGAATGGTAGCTGTCTACCACCGCCCGGCCTGCCACGGCGACGGCGCGCGCGGGCAGGGCGGGGCGTACTGTGAATACGGTGTAATCGTTGCCGACTGCGAACAGGCTGTCATGGGTGGCAAGGTACGCCAGCATCTTTTTGGTGAAGCTGCTGCCGTCCACGGCAAGGAGTATTTTCATGGTTGATCCTGGAATGACTGGAAGCTTTGGAGCCTACCTTAAAACCAGCACCGGAACTGTCGAGTGGGTCAGCACATGCTGGGTTTCGCTGCCCAGCAGCAAGCGCTTGAGGCCCTTGCGCCCGTGCGAGGCCATCACGATCAAGTCGCACTTGTGCTTTTTGGCGGCAGCGATGATGGCCTCGGCGATCAGGTCTGACTTTGAGACCACTAACTTGGCCTTGACCCCCTTCTTCGAGGCCTGGGTACTGACGGCATCGACCATGCTTTGCCCGCTTTCCATCCATTGCGCCTCAATTCGGGCCACCTCGCTGGGCGCCAAGGCAACACCGCCTTCGAAGTAGCTGGTCGGGTAGCGTGCCACCACCGTCAACCCAACCAGCTCTGCATCAGACTGCTCCGCCAGTGAAATGGCGTAGCCCACGGCTTTTTTGGACAGGCTCGAGCCGTCCGTGGCGACCAGAATACGTTTGAACATGACGGCATCCTTTAAGAGTTGAGGACCTGAGCTTATCGCGCAGTGTGCGCGCCGGGCTTGATCCACATCAAACAATGCGTGCATTCGGCGGCGTAAGCTGACACCATGCCGCCACTGCCCAGCTACGCCTCGTACCCGACAGCAGATCGGTTTGTGGAAGCATTCCGCGGCGACGACTATGCCCAAGCGCTACAGCAGCGCCAACACCCCGTGAGTGCCCAAGTGCAGCCACTGGCCTTGTATGTGCACATCCCATTTTGCGAGTCGCTGTGCTACTTCTGCAAATGCAACAAGGTCATTACCAATCAGCATCAGCGCGCCGCGTCATACCTACATTATCTGGAGCGCGAGCTTGAGCTGCACCGGGCCGAAATCGGGTCTGGCCAAGCGGTGTCTCAGCTTCACCTCGGCGGGGGCACGCCGACCTACCTGAGCGATGGCGAACTGAGGGCGCTGATGGCCATGCTGCGGGGCAGCTTCAGGCTGGCAACGGGCGGTGACTGCTCGATTGCCGTGGATCCACGCACGGTAGATGCCACACGAATGAGCAGACTTGCCGACCTCGGGTTCAACCGCGTCAGTTTTGGCCTGCAAGATTTTGATGAGGCCGTTCAGAAAGCGGTGCACCGAGTTCAGAGTGTCGAACAGGTTCATGCCGTGGTCGGCGCGGCGCGGCGCAGTGGTTTTGCCTCGGTCGGTGTTGACCTGATTTGCGGCTTACCCCGACAGTCGCTTGAATCGTTCAGCCGTACTGTGGCGATGGTGACTGAGTTACGACCTGACCGCATCGCCATGTATGCCTACGACCATGCACCGGTGCGTTTCACGCCGCAACGGCGTATTGCCCCTGCCGAGGTGCCCCCGGCAGCGCTCCGGCAGGCCATGCTGTCCGACGCAACACAGGCTCTCATCCGAGCCGGTTACGTCTACATGGGGATGGATGACTTCGCCCTCCCAACCGACCCGCTTGCCATTGCCAAACGCCAGGGGCGGTTGTCCCGCAGTTGGAACGGCTACAGCAGCCAAGCCGACGGAGACGTGATCGGCCTGGGCGTGTCGGCGCTGGGCCGCATGGGTGCGACTTACAGCCACAACACGGGGTCCATTGCGAAGTACTGCGACCTGCTGGATCAGGGTCAATTGCCAGTGGTTCGCGGCCTGACGCTCACCCGGGATGACTTGGTGCGCCGTGCGGTCATCATGGCGCTGATGTGCCAGGGCCAGTTCAGTTTTGAGGCGATTGAACTGTCGTACTTATTGGATTTTCCGAGCTATTTTGCAGCCGAGATGAAGGCCTTGCGGCAATTGGCCGAACAGGATCTGGTCATCCTGGATGCTGCGGGAGTTCAACTGACCGCCAGCGGTTTACTGGCTCTGCCACGGGTTGCGATGGTATTTGACCGGTATCTGCAAAATGACCACGACCGTGCGCGCTATGCGCAGATCATTTGATGCGCTGCGCAGGCGACAACTCAGTGCGCCATCAGTACCGGTAGCGTCATGGTGTCCAGAAGGGTGCGCGACACGCCACCGAGCATCCACTCGCGGGCGCGGCTGTGACCGTAGCAACCCATGACGAGCAGGTCTGCCTGAATATCAAAGGCGAACGAAAGTAGCATCTCACCCAGATCTTTGGGTACTCGACCCTGCTGATGCCAGGTGGTTTGCACACCCCGCAGTTTCAGATAGCTCGTCAAGTCCAGCCGATCACCGCTGACCGACGATTCCTCGTCACCCCAACTGACAACATGCACGGCTTTTGCACTTTGCAGCATCGGCAGCGCAGCGGACACCGCCCTCGCCGCCTCTCGGGTGGGTTTCCAAGCGATCAGTACCGTGTCGCCTAAAACCTTGGGTGCCCCAATATAGGGTAAAACCAGGGCGGGCTTGCCACTCATCATGATCACGCTTTGCACGAAGTCAGAGGGCACATGAACCACCTGCTCGGTAGAGGGGTCAGGCTGGCCCATCACCACCAGATCCGCAAACATGGCCTGCTGCGCAAACGTGGACAAGATCGGGTCGTCGTGAACCTCCGCCCATGCCGCGCGAACCCCCGCTGAGCCGAGCGGCGAAGATTGAGATTGATCGAATGCAGCCCGTGCTTTGGACAGGTGCATCTGATCGAATTGCCGCTGAACCGCCATAATGCCGGGCCCAATTTCTGGCGCAAAGGGCAATTCGGCATACTGCGCCGTGGCGGCGTAAAGTGCCGTCAATGCGGAACCGTGTTGCTGGGCGAGTCGGCAGGCGGTTTCCAGGCGCTGCACGGCTTGCGACGACGCGTCGAAGTGCAGCAGCAGTTGGGTGATCGATGGGTGCATGAAATCGCTCCTCGGGTAGGCTGGTTGGGCGCGTGGTGATGAACCGTTGGCGACAAACCATCACCACGCTCAGGCGCCTCGAACTTAAACCGCGCCTTACTGGCGCACGTTGATCCAAGTCAACGGAAGCTCATTTTTTGCGCCTACGGAAGGCGCAGCCACTGCTCGCCCATGCGGGCATCATTGGCGTACGGGAAAACTCACCTCAACCCGCGTTCCGGCACCCGGCGCGCTTGCGATCTTCACCAAACCCTTGAGCAGTTGCGCTCGTTCGCGCAGACCCATCAAGCCCAGGGAATTCGGTTTGCGCGGTGCGTCTTCAGAAAACCCCGAGCCATCATCCTGGATGCTCAGTGCGAGCCCGTTGTGGGTACGCTCGATCTGCACCTGCACCTGTGCCGCACTGGCATGCTTGGCCACGTTGGCGAGCGCCTCCTGCACGATACGGAACACAGCAGTGGCGTAGGGCTCCGCCAGGTCGATATTTTCACTGGCCACCAGTTTGCAGGGGACGCCGCTGCGTTGCGTGAAATTCTGCACCAGCCACTCAATGGCGGCAAGCATGCCCAAATCATCCAGCAACAGCGGCCGCAGGTCCGCTGCGATGCGCCGCGTGGCAGCGACGGTCATGTCCACCAGCGTGCGCATTTCATCCAGCTTGATGGCAACCTGCGCCGAACCACCCCAATACCGATCACGCACCCAGTTGATGTCCATCTTGAGCGCGGTCAGCGACTGGGCCAGGTCGTCATGCAACTCGCGTGCAATACGAGACTTCTCCCGCTCCAGAATGGCGTGGGCCTCGATGGCGTAAGCATTCAATGCCTCTTTGGCGCGCATGCGCTCGCTGACATCGCGAACAACCACGGTGAACAGCTTGCCTTCGGACGTCTCCAGGTGAGAGATTGATGCCTCAATCGGAAACTCGTCTCCATTGGCGCGGAGCCCATAGACCAGCGCCGAGCCACTCATGCGCCGTGATGTGGCTCCCGTGTGGCCAAAGCGCTCGATGTGCCCCGCGTGTGATGCGTGAAAACGCTCAGGAATCAGCCGCGACAGGGGTTGCCCCAGCATTTCATCAACTGGCCAGCCAAAAATGCGCTCAGCCGCCGGGTTGTAAAAGAGAATGCGCTGGGTTTCATCCACGGTCAGCACGGCATCCATGACAGATGTCAGGATATCAGCGAGCCTTGCGGCGGTGTCCAAGGCGTGAAAGCGAGACAGTGAAAGGGTTGGGGGCGCAGTGGTCATCATGCCAATTTACCTCAGATTGCGCGCGGGCTGTGGGTCGCAGGGAAAGGCAGCCTTGCATCACAATAGAAGCATGAGATCACCTCTTCAAACCTCCGCGTTGCGATGTGTGCCGGGTACCGCACCCCTGGTGCTGGATTCGCCCCACAGCGGCGTGAATTACCCTGACGATTTTGGCTACGCCAGCGATTTGGCCGTGCTGCGCCGCGCTGAAGACACCCATGTCGAGAAGCTGTATGACTTTGCGCCGGCTTTAGGCGTGGCGTGGATTGAGGCGCTGTTTCCGCGCAGCTATCTGGATGCCAATCGCAGTACGGCGGATATCGATGTTTCGTTGTTTGACGAGCCCTGGCCAGACGCGGTGACCACCGATTTTGGCGCGCTCCGAAAGCTGCGGCTGGGCAAAGGCCTGATCTGGCGCACGACCGATGACGGATTGCCAATTTACCGTCGTGCACTGTCGGTAGCCGAGGCTCGCGCACGCATTGCCAACTGCTGGCAGCCCTACCACGCGGCGGTAGCGCAAGCGATCGACGCAGCCCACACGCGCCACGGCTACAGCATTCACCTCAATTGCCATTCCATGCCCGCCGTGGCCTCCAGCCATGCCACTGATTTCCCGGGTGAAGCGCATGCCGATTTTGTGATTGGCGACCGTGACGGCAGCACGGCAAGCAGCCCGTTGGTCAAGCTGATTTGCGATTACTTGCGAGGCTGCGGCTACAGTGTGTCGTACAACCACCCCTATAAAGGCGTGGAGTTGGTACGCCGCTACAGCAATCCAGCCATGCATCGGCACAGCATTCAAGTCGAGATCAATCGCAAGCTGTACATGGACGAGATGAGCTTGGCATTGACCGACGGTGCCGTCGCTTTGCGCCAGCATCTGCGATCCATGGTAGAAAGATTGCTGCGGGTCGATCCTCGCGTGCTATGACTTTTTTTTGCCGCTCATCGTTTTCTTGATCAGCGCCGCCGCGTCGCGCACCAGATCGGGCCCCTTGTAAATCAAGCCCGTGTAGATCTGCACCACATCGGCTCCCGCCTTGATTTTTTCCAGCGCATCGGCGGCGCTCAAGATGCCGCCGACACCGATGATTGGGAAGTTTTTGCCCAGCGCTGACCGCAGTTGGGTGATGACGCGGTTGCTCATCTCCAGCACCGGCGCGCCGCTCAGGCCACCGGCCTCGTCGCAGTGGGGAAGGCCTTTGACGGCATCGCGGCTAAGGGTGGTATTGGTCGCAATCACGCCATCCATTTTGTGGCGTAAGAGCGTCGCGGCAATCATGCTGACTTGCGTCTCGTCGAGATCCGGCGCGATTTTGACGAAAATCGGGACGGTTTTCTTGTGTTTTTTTGCCAGCAGCTTGCGCTTTGCAGCGATGGCCGACAGCAGGCCATCCAGCGCCTCGTCGCTTTGCAGCGCGCGCAGGTTTTTGGTGTTGGGGCTGGAGATATTCACCGTCACGTAATCGGCATGCGGGTAGACGCCTTCGAGGCCAAGCAGGTAGTCTTCGGTGGCGCGCTCTATCGGCGTGGCGGCGTTTTTGCCGATGTTCAGGCCCAGCAGCGGGCCACCTGGGGTCTTTCTGATCGACGAGCGCTGCACGTTGGCGATGAAGGCCTCCAGCCCGTCGTTGTTAAAACCGAGGCGGTTGATCAGCGCATTGGCTTGCGTCAGGCGGAACATGCGCGGCTTGGGGTTGCCCGGCTGGGCCTTGGGCGTCACGGTGCCCACTTCGACAAAGCCAAAGCCCATGGCGCCCAGGCCGTCGATGCAACGGGCGTTTTTGTCCAGCCCGGCGGCCAGGCCGACTCGGTTGGGGAAGGCAAGGCCCGCCAGGGTGATAGGGTCATCCACGCGGGCGTTGCAATACGCCCATTCAAGCGGTGTGCGCTGGATTTTGGCCAGCCCGTGCAGGGTCAGTTCGTGGGCGACTTCGGGGTCGAGTGCAAATAAAGCGCGGCGGGCGAGAGAGTAAGGGACGAGCGACATTGGATAATTGAAGTTATTCAACAGATTGTCGCAAATGAATCAAGATGAAATGAAGGCACAAGTGGGGCAGGCTGCATTGCAGTATGTCGTCAAAGGTGAAATTGTCGGGGTAGGAACGGGCTCGACGGTCAATAAATTCATCGATGCGCTGGGGACGATCAAAGATCAGATCAGAGGCGCGGTGTCCAGCTCCGAGGCGAGCACGGTGCGGCTCAAGCAATTGGGCATCAAGGTGTTTGAAGCCAATGAAGTGGGCGAGCTGGCGGTCTACATCGACGGCGCGGATGAGATCGACGCGCGGGGCTACATGATCAAGGGCGGCGGTGCGGCGCTGACGCGCGAGAAGATCGTTGCGGCGCAATCGCGATTGTTTGTGTGCATTGCAGATGCCTCAAAACAGGTTGAAACGCTGGGCAAGTTCCCATTGCCGGTGGAGGTGATTCCCATGGCAAGCGCTCGGCTGATTCGGCAGTTCGCAGCACTCGGCGCTAGTCGTGAAGTCAAGGCTGCGCTGCGCTTGAAAGACGGTAAACCACTGGTGACGGACAACGGTCAGCAGATTCTGGATGTTACGGGTTTGCAGATCAGCGAACCGCTGGCGTTTGAGTCAATGGTGAGCCAATGGCCCGGTGTGGTGACGGTGGGTGTTTTTGCCCACCAGCGCGCACAAGTGTGCTTGCTGGGAACTCCGCAGGGTGTACAGACACTGCGGTTTGATTCACGTTCGGGTGACAGTTTGCTATAGTAAGTATAGCTGTCTATGCATGTTATCCGAGAGCCAGGGCCTTATTTTGTTATGAAAATCGACATTTATGGGCGATTTTCACTAAAAATTAACTCTCAGGTTAATTTCAGAAGCGAATCCCCGCCGGATTGGAGCTGCTGTTCTCTGCAGCAGGCGCTGGCGCAACGGGTGCTGTTGCCGTGCGCGGGGGCGGCGCTACGACTTCCGGTTTTTGAATGACGACCAGCGGTGATGGAGCTGGGCTGCGGTAGTTGACGGGCAGTTTGGAGCTGGACGGATAGCCTGCGGCATCCAGGTATTGCGTCCATTGGGAGTCGGAATAGCCTTTGATTTTTTGCCCGCCAATCGTCAGAAACGGCAGGCTGTTCTCGCCGCTGACCCGCGTCAGCGCTTCCACATCTTCATTGGTGTTGACGGTGCGTTCGCTGAACGGAATGCCCCGGCTGGCCAGCAAGGTGCGCCCGGAACCACACGGTGCGCAGTTGGTGGAGGTGTACAGCGTGACGGGGAAGCGACCCACCACCTGGCTGAGTTCATACGGCAGCGGCGCGCTGCCAATGTCCAGCGCCTTGCCGCCGCGGCCCGTGGCGGTGGTTTTGTCATCCCGCGTGACGGGCGGTTTGTCTGAAAAAGTGACGTTGCCATCTGCGCCCACGATGCGGTAAACAGTTTGCGCATCGGCGCTGTGCAGCGCGAGTGCAGTGGTTGCAATGACGGCCAGTTTTATGGCAGCCGCGGTTGCAGCCGAGTTCAGCGAAGAGATTGGGCGGACATTCATGTTCAGATCACCTCTGGGTATTTCAGTCAAAATTTCCTTCACTCTCCAGCCATTCCCTGGTGCCGCAACAGCGCATCCAGCGTGGGATCGCGCCCGCGAAACGCCTTGAACGACTCCATCGCGGGGCGGCTGCCGCCCGATTCCAGAATGGTTTCGCGGTATTTTCGCCCGGTTTGCGGGTTTGGCAAGCCGTTGTTACCCGCCGTTTCCTCGAACGCGGCATAGGCATCGGCGCTCAACACTTCGGCCCATTTGTAGCTGTAATAGCCGGCTGCGTATCCGCCCGAAAAAATGTGGCTGAAGGTGTGCATCGGGCGGCTCCACTCGGGGTGGGTGACCACCGCCACCTCGGCGCGCACTTTGGCAAGCAAGGGCAGAAATGCGTCGGCTGGGTTGTGCTCTGAATGCAGGAGCATGTCAAACAGCGCAAATTCGACCTGCCGCAGCGTCTGCATGCCCGTCTGGAAGTTTTTGGCGGCCAGCATCTTGTCGAACAGCTCGCGTGGCAGCGGAGCACCCGTGTCCACGTGCGAGGTCATGTGTTTGAGCACATCCCACTCCCAGCAGAAGTTTTCCATGAACTGGCTGGGCAGCTCCACCGCATCCCATTCCACACCGCTGATGCCCGACACATCGCGCTCGTTCACCTGGGTCAGCATGTGTTGCAAACCATGGCCGAATTCGTGGAACAGGGTGATGACATCGTCGTGCGTCAACAGAGCAGGTTTTTTGATGCCGTTTTCTTCGACGCCATCGGCAAAATTGCAGACCAGATGGGCAACGGGGGTTTGCAGATGCGCGGTGTCCGGGCGCATCCAGCGGTTGCGCACATCGTCCATCCAGGCACCGCCGCGCTTGCCGTTTCGGGCACTTGGGTCGAGGTAAAACTGGCCAATCAACGCGGTGGACACGCTGCCATCTGCTGCTTTGGCAGAGCGCTCAAGGCGGTAGAACGACACGCCAGGGTTCCACACGGGCGCGGTGTCGGGGCGAATGGACACGTCAAACAGCGTCTCGATAATCTTGAACAAGCCCGCCAGCACTTTTGGGGCCGTGAAGTACTGCTTGACCTCTTGCTCGCTGAAAGCGTAGCGCGCTTCTTTGAGCTTTTCGCCCGCAAACGGCAAGTCCCAATATTGCAGGGCGGGCATGTTCAGGTGCTTCTCAGCAAACTCGGTGAGGTCGGCCAGGTCCTGCTTGGCATACGGTTTGGCTTTGGCGGCCAGATCGCGCAAAAACTTCGCCACTTCAGCGGGTGACTTCGCCATTTTTGGCACGAGGGACAGTTCGCCAAAATTGGCAAAACCCAAGAGCTTGGCTTCTTCCAGGCGCAAGGTCAATATCTCATTAATCAGCGCGGTGTTGTCCAGTTTCAAGCCTTCGGGCGCGGCTTGATCCGAGGCGCGGGTGACGTAGGCGCGGTACAGCTTTTGGCGCAGTTCGCCAAGGCAAGCGAACTGCATTACCGGCAGGTAACAGGGGATTTTGAGCGTGAGTTTGTAGCCATCTTTGCCGTCAAGCTTGGCGGCTGCCAGTGCGGTTTGAACCACG
>JANNFW010000747.1:0-5432 GCA_031380235.1 Rhodoferax sp.
CGGCGGTACAGCGGCTTCCAGACGTTGAAGAAGGCCACGCGGCGACTGAGCAAATCATCGGCCTCGCTTGGAAAAAGATCACGCACCCGCTGCGGCCCTGAGGCCACGGTGTAGTCGCTGTGCACCAGCATCACCGCTGGGCGCTGCACCGTGGTTTGCTGCTTCAGGTCCGCAGGCAGGCGCTTGCGGATCGTGTGATCAAACACCTCCACTCGCTTGGCGCCGGTGTGCTTTTTCACGTAATCCACCACCTGCGCGTAGAAGGCTCCCTTTACCGCCTCATCATCGCCAAACTGCTCAAACGTCTCGTTGAACGGCTTGAGCGCAAAGCCCTCGCGATCCAACGAAAAATTGTCTACTTTTGGCCAGCCGTCTTCAATATCCACTGCCTTGACATCAGTACCCGGCGGATTGCGGGTGATGGGCTCGGTTGGCTCGTAGAAGTAGTAGTCCGGGGCAATGCCGTTGTCAACGGTGTAGTTGAGCTGGGTACGAACAGTTTGTGCGACAGTCATGGGGAGTCGTTTTTTTTCAGGGTTGGGCTATGGTCGAACCAAGGAAAAATCAGCCCCGACGTAGGTGTTGTGCCAGCTGGGCAACTTCTCGACCCGCTCGGTCAACCAACGCCGCAGGTGAGGGAAGCCCGCCAGCGGCAACTGCTGGTGCTGATGCAGGTGCATCGGCGCGGCCAACGCGATGTCGGCAATCGTTGGTTGGCTGCCGCAAATCCATTCACTCTTGGCCAAGCGCGCTTCCAAAATCGCCGCCAACTTGTTAAATTGCACGGTTTGCGCATCCAGCACGGCTTGGTCTGCGGTAGAGCCCAACAGCGGCTTGACGCAATGCTCCACCAAAAACGAATAGCAGTTGGGGAACCAGCTTGACGACTCCCACAGCAGCCAACGGTTGATGTCGGCACGCACTTGCAGGTCTTTCGGGTAAGCGCTTTCGCGGCCCAACTTGTCGGCCACGTACTGCAAAATCGCGTTCGATTCCCACAGCACAAACTTGCCGTCCATCAGCGCTGGCACTGATGCATTCGGATTAATCGCGAGGTAAGCCGCCTCTTTGTGCTCACCCTTGAAGTAGTCCACGTGCACACGCCTGAACGGCGCGTTCAAAAAAGCCATACCCGCCAAAACCTTGCGGCAGTTGACGGTGATCGGGTCTGCATAAATTAACATTTCATCTGACATGGTGTCTCCTCGTTTGTAGGAGCGCCAGTCTAGTGTTTGACAGCGCTCAGCGCATCTGCTGAAATGCAAACGGATTGTTCTCGAAAAGTTGACAATGAATGTCTCGACCGACTTGCTCACCACCTTTGTAAAAGTTGCCGACCACTTGGGCGTGAGCGCCGCCGCCGCATCGCTGGACATCAGCAAAAGCGTGGTGAGCAAGCGCATCGCGCAGCTAGAGGCCGCAGTGCAGGCGACCCTGTTTGCGCGCAGCACACGCCATGTGGCGCTGACACCGGCTGGTGAAACCTACCTTGTTTTCGCGCGCCAAGCCTTGGCCGCGTTGGGCAATGCGGATGAAAGCCTGCGCGACATGCGCCAAGCAATCAGTGGGCAAATCCGCATGACAGCCCCCGAGTCCTGGGGTCAAAAGGTGCTGGCCACGCTGATGCCGGAATTTCTGCTGCGCCACCCCGGTATTGAGATCGAACTGCTGCTCGAAGACCGCCTGATGGACATCGCCTACGAGCGCATCGACATCGCGCTGCGCATGACCTCAATCGTCGCCCCAGGTTTGACGGTGACACCGGTGGCGCGGATGGATTCTGTCATCTGCGCCGCACCACTGTACGTCGCCAACAACCCGCTGCCCGCCAGCCCGCAAGACTTGGCGCAGCACCCCTGCATGAGCTACTGGCGTGAAAGCGCTGACGATGCCTGGCGACTGGTGCGAGGTGAAGAAACTCAGACGGTGCGTGTGCAGGGCCGCTACCACGCCAACAACGTCGACGCCACCGCCAGCGCCGCCGTCGCAGGGTTGGGTGTTGCCCTGCTGCCGTTGTTTGCTTGCGACGAGCACTTGGCCGCGGGCCGCCTGGTGCGCGTGCTGGCCGACTGGACGCCCATCACTAAATTTGGCACCAGCATTAACGCCGTGGCCACCCCGGATCGCCTGCGCCTAACGCGCAACCGGGCCATGCTGGATTTTCTGCGGGCGAGGTTGGCTTGACGCATTAGCGATTGAGGCACACTCTGCATTATTTGGGATCGCCATTAGTGCACCCTCTACGAGCCACCGCAGGCCACCGTGACCACGCCGCAGGCATTGCCATCCCGTTCGTTTTCGGGGTGATACTGTGCGTTTCGCTTGCGATTAGCGGCTGCGCGCTGAAACCCCACACCCCCATGACCCAAGCATCACAATCCGCTGAAGACCCCTACCTCTGGCTTGAAGACGTGCAAGGCGACAAAGCCCTCGCGTGGGCACGTGAGCGCAACGCGCAATCACAAGCCGTGCTGGAGGCGGTGCCGGTGTTCAAGGGCAATCGCGAGAAGGTGCTGGCGGTGCTGAACAACCGCGATCAGATTCCCTACGTCACGCGGCGTGGCGATTTCTTCTACAACTTCTGGCGTGACGCGCAAAACCCGCGTGGCTTGTGGCGGCGCACGACGCTGGCGGAGTATCGCAAGGCATCACCGGCCTGGGATATGCTGCTGGATTTGGACGCGTTGGCCAAAACCGAAGGCGAAAACTGGGTGTGGGGTCAATCAGATTGCCTGGGGCCCGCTTACAACCGCTGCCTTGTTTCGCTCTCGCGCGGCGGTGCTGATGCCAAAGTGGTGCGCGAGTTTGATGTGGCGACGCGCTCGTTTGTGAAAGATGGCTTCACCTTGACCGAGGCGAAGTCCAGCATAGATTGGTTTGACATCAACACCGTCTTCGTCGGCACCGACTTTGGCCCCGGCAGCATGACCAAGAGCGGCTACCCGCGCATCATCAAAGTCTGGAAGCGCGGTATGCCCTTGAGCGCGGCAACCACCGTGTTTGAGGGTAAAGACAGCGACGTGGCCTCCTACGTGCAGATCGACCGCACGCCGGGTTTCGAGCGCGTGGTATTCGCCCGTATGACCGACTTCTACAACCAAGAGCGGTTCCTTGCGAGTGGGAATGCCGTGACAAAGGATGCCTTGAACAAGCTGGACGTGCCAACCGATGCAGCACTTTTTTCCAGACGCGATTGGGCGTTCATCCAGCTCAAAAGCGACTACAAAGTTGCCGGTAAAACCTATGCCTCCGGCTCGCTTTTGGCCACCCGGATCGATAACTTCCTGCGGGGAGAACGTAAGTTTGACGTGCTGTTTGAACCGACCACCACCCGGTCGCTGGCGCGCAGCGGTGTGAGCCTGACGCGCGATCACGTCCTACTGAACATTTTGGACAACGTTGCTGGGCGCGTTGAAGAACACGGCCTGAACGATGGTAAGTGGACACGCCGCGCAGTCAGTGCACCCTTCCCCGGCACGTTGAGTGCCAGCGGCCTGTTTGATGCGTTTGCCAAAGATGCCAAAGACGATACCTTGTCCAACGCGTACTTGCTCAACTATGCCGACTTTTTAACGCCTGACACGCTCTACCTGGGCAACATCGGCAGCGATGAACGCCAGCGCCTCAAGGCCCGCCCGAGCTTTTTCAACGCCGAGGGCATGCGCGCCGAGCAACTGTTCGCCACCAGCAAAGACGGAACTCAAGTCCCCTACTTTGTGGTGTGGCCCAAAGGAGCTAAAGCAGATGGCAGCAACCCGACGCTGCTGTATGGCTACGGCGGTTTTCAAGTGTCGATGCAGCCGTTTTACAGCGGCGCTTATGGCACCACCTGGTACGGACAAGCTGGGGTGCTGGTGGTCGCCAACATTCGGGGCGGCGGCGAGTTTGGCCCTGCCTGGCATACCTCGGCGACCAAAGCCAACAAGCAGCGCAGCTACGATGACTTTGCAGCGGTGGCCGAAGACCTCATCAAGCGCAGAATCACCTCGCCGAAACACCTGGGCATTCACGGCGGCAGCAACGGTGGCCTGCTGGTGGGTGCAGTCATGCTGCAACGCCCCGAGCTATTTGCCGCCGTGGTGTGCAGTGTGCCGCTTTTGGATATGAAGCGCTATCACCTGCTGCTCGCGGGTAATAGCTGGATGGCAGAGTACGGCAACCCGGACGTCCCCGCTGAGTGGGATTGGATCAAGGCCTACAGCCCCTACCAGAATGTGAGGAAGGACGCGAAGTACCCCAAAGTGCTGTTCACCACTTCCACACGCGACGACCGCGTACACCCCGCCCACGCCCGCAAGATGGCCGCGCGCATGCTGGAGCAAGGGCACGAAGTGCTCTATTACGAAAACATCGAAGGAGGCCACGGCGGCGCAGCCAACAACCAGCAGCGCGCAAATCTACAGGCGCTAGAGAATGCATTTTTGTGGAAGACACTTGGAGAGAGGTGAGTCTCCTGCGGACGCTTTTTGTGACATTTCCGCTCAGGCCAGCGCCTTGCTAAGTTCAGTGAAGGTGGTGGCAATCTCGGTGCCATCCAGTGGCAGTCCAAGCTGGCGCTGAACCTGAGTTTTGGAAATTACCCCGCGGATACGTGCTGATGCCTTGGCACTGGCCGCTTCGACCACCAGCAGGTGCAGGTGCCCAGTTTTGTTGAAAGTCGCCATCAACTGGCCGACTGATGCATAGGCCAGTGAAGCGAAGTCAACCGTGTCCAGCTCGGACAGCGGGGTCATGACATCGGCCACACAAAGTTCAGTGTGGCGCATCTGGCGTTGCGTGATCAGCCTGATCGGCTTGTCGCCGTGCAGGTCATAGGCGGTCACAACTCCGTCAACGCAGGGCATGTCGGACACCACAAACAGCAGGCGCACACCCTGGTAAATCATGTTCTTCTCTGCCTGACCCAGCGGCGTGTCCGGGCCGATGGTCGCGGCTTTGACCACGGCCAGGTCGGTCATCGTCACCAGCGCAGGCGAATCAAGGACCAAGCGTTCAAGGTTCGGCGGAAAAGCGTTGGATATGCAGGTACCCGCGTGAAGCCGTGAGGTGGAAAGACTGGAGTAAGACATACGATCCTTTCAGTTGGGGCTGGCAGTCAGTCGAATGAGTCAAACGGTTCTTACGTCGCGCGCGCCGGCAACCTTCAAACCGTCGAACCATCCCCCTTGCGCCTTGCCTTCCAAGCCCCAAACAACACAAGCAAGCCGGGCACAAAAATCATCGCCCAGATGATTTTGTCCAGATGTGTTTTAACGAACGGCAGATTGCCGAAAAAGTAGCCGACTGTGACGATGCCTCCCACCCATAGAGCTGCGCCGATGACATTGAAGAAGCTGAACTTGGAGCGCGTCATCTCCGCCACGCCAGCGACAAATGGGGCGAAGGTGCGCAGAAACGGCATGAAGCGGGCTGCGATGATGGTGATACCGCCG
>JANNFW010000801.1:0-5662 GCA_031380235.1 Rhodoferax sp.
TCCCCGATTCAATAAAACTAACCAGTTAGTACATTTTAGGAATCGAATCAGAAATTTCAAAAAAGAGACCCGAGGAGACGACGATGGATCAATTGATTGACCGCTTCTGCAAGCTGCTCGGTGTCCTGATGGCGGCCAGCCTGGCATTGATGGTGGTGCTGGTGTTCATCAATGTGGTGCTGCGTTATGCCTTCAATTCGGGCATTACCGTGTCCGAGGAGCTGTCGCGCTGGCTTTTTGTTTGGCTGACCTTCATGGGGGCCATCGTCGCGCTGCATGACAAAGCGCATTTGGGCACGGACACCTTGGTATCCCGGCTTTCGGTGCGGGGTAAAAAGACCTGCCTGGTGCTGGGCCATCTGCTGATGCTTTTCATCTGCTGGTTGATGTTCAGCGGCTCGCTGGAGCAAGTCAAGGTGAACTGGACCACCACCAGCGCGGCGATGGAAACGTCGATGGCGTTCTTCTACACCAGCGGCATGTTCTGTGCGGTGTTCAGCGCCATCATTCTGGCCAATCATTTGTGGCGGCTAATCAACGGCACGCTTTCTGAAGATGAGCTGATCGGCGTGCGCGAATCCGAAGAAGAGCCCATCAACGTGCCGCCGCCCGTTCGGTAGTCAGTGCCACCCCCCGACAGATAAGAGAAGAGACACGCCATGACCATTGCCGTATTTTTGGGTTCATTGCTGGCTGCCATGGCCTTGGGCATCCCCATCGCGTACTCCCTGCTGCTCAGCGGCGCAGCGCTGATGTGGCACATGAACATGTTTGATGCGCAAATCCTTGCGCAGAACATCATGGAAGGAGCCAACAGTTTTCCGCTCTTGGCGGTGCCGTTCTTCATGCTTGCGGGTGAGGTGATGAACACTGGCGGCCTGTCCAAACGCATCGTCGTTTTTGCCATGGCGCTGGTGGGCCACATTCGCGGCGGTCTCGGTTATGTGACCATCATCGCGGCTTGCATTTTGTCAGCGCTGTCGGGCTCTGCCGTGGCAGACGCCGCTGCGCTCACCGCCTTGTTGTTGCCAATGATGGTGAAGGCAGGCCATGACAAGGCCCGCAGTGGTGGCTTGATCGCAGCCTGCGGTGTGATCGGCCCCATCATTCCTCCGTCGATTGGCTTTGTGATTTTTGGTGTAGCGGGCGGCGTGTCGATTTCCAAGCTGTTTTTAGCAGGTATCTTCCCCGGCATCTTGCTGGCAGCGGGGCTGTGGGCCACTTGGTGGTGGCTGACGCGCAAGGAGCAAGTCGAGACCCCGCCCAAGCGCAACGCGGGTGAAGTGGTGGCGGCTTTTCGCAGCGCGGGCTGGGCCTTGCTTTTGCCCGTGATCATTTTGGTGGGCTTGCGTCTGGGCGTGTTTACGCCCACCGAAGCGGCGGTAGTTGCGGCCGTCTACGCGCTGTTTGTAGCGGGTTTCATTTATCGCGAACTCACATGGACTCAGGTGTATGAGGTGTTTCTGGCCGCCGCCAAAACGACGGCGATCATCATGTTTCTGGTGGCAGCCGCCATGGTGTCGGCCTGGATGATCACCGTGGCGCAGTTGCCGCAGCAGGTCGTGAGCCTTTTGCAACCGCTGTTGGACAGCCCCATGTTGCTGCTGATGGCCATCATGCTGCTGGTCATGGCGGTGGGCACCGCGATGGACATGACGCCGACCATCTTGATACTGACTCCCGTGCTGATGCCCGTTATCAAGGCGGCGGGCATTGACCCGGTTTATTTTGGCGTGCTGTTCATTATCAACAACTCAATTGGCCTGGTCACACCCCCTGTGGGCACGGTGTTGAACGTGGTCGCGGGCGTTGGGCGCATGCGCATGGACGACGTGACACGCGGCGTGTTGCCTTTCATGGCCGTGCAGTTTGCCTTGATGTTCCTGATGGTGTTGTTCCCCCAGCTCGTGATGATCCCGGCCCGCTGGTTTTACTGAATGTCAACGCAACGCCTCGCCTGGCGTTGAAGAAATTCCGACTCGCAGTGTGCCTGGTACGCCATGCTCTGGGTCATTAAATTCGCGTACTGAGTTCCCCTCGACTATTTTGGAGACAAGCATGAAACGTTTAGTACTGAAGTCCATCGCCGCCGCCGTGACCCTTGCCGCTGTCGGCATGGCGTTCGCCCAAGAGCGTACCCTCAAGTTCGCCTTGGCCAGCCCTGACACCCATCCGGCTGCGGTCGGCATGAAGAAGTTTGCTGAAAGCGTGGCCGCAAAGTCGGGCGGCAAGATGAAGGTCAATCTGTTTTTCAACAGCGCCTTGGGCGGAGACCAACAGGTGGTGTCGGCGATCAAAGGTGGCACGGTGGAGATGGCCGTGATGAATTCCGGTATCTTGGCCTCTGAAGCCAAAGAGCTAGCGATTTTTGACTTTCCCTTCCTGTTCGCCAACGAGAAGGAGTCTGACGCGATTGTGGACGGCCCGGTCGGCAAAAAACTGCACGAGAAGCTCGAAGAGAAGGGAATCATCGGCCTGTCGTACTGGGAGCTGGGCTACCGCCATATCACCAACAGCAAGCGCCCGTTGAACACCGTGGCTGACATTGAAGGCCTCAAACTGCGCGTGATCCCGAATCCGATCAACGTCGCTTGGGTCAAAGCTCTGGGTGCCAACCCCACGCCGATGCCTTTCCCTGAAGTCTATGGTGGCCTGGAGCAAAAGGCGATTGACGGCCAAGAGAACCCGATTGGCGTGATTGCCGCCAACAAGTTCTGGGAAGTGCAAAAACACATCGCCCTGACCAACCACCAGTACAACCCCCAGTCCGTGATCTTCAGCAAGAAAGTCTGGGACACGCTGACCCCTGCCGAGAAAAAGATTCTGGATGATTCGGCGGACGAAGCCGCCAAAGGCCAGCGCGAAGCCTCACGCTCAGCGGTCGCGGCCAACCTCGACTTATTGAAGAAAAACGGCATGACCGTCACCGTGTTTTCACCGGCTGAAGTCGCCAAGCTGCGCGAAAAGATGAAGCCGGTGATCACCCAGTTTTCTGCCAATGTGGGTGAGGCGACCGTCAACGACATGATGGCCGAGCTGGCCAAATTGCGTAAATAATCGCAGGAGCAAATGTTGGATGCCGCCTTGGCATTCCAACATGCCATCCCAACCCAAGGAACCTGACGATGAAATTCCTCATGCTGCACGGCATCAACCACAACATGTTTGGCAAGCGCGACCCGAAGCAGTACGGCACCGTCACGCTGGATGAAATCAATGCCAGCTTGGTCGCGCTGGGCAACGAGCTGGGCGTACAGGTCGAGCATTACCAGACCAACCATGAGGGCGACATGTGTGAGCGTATCCATCAGGCGTACAGCGATGGCATTGATGGGGTGATGATCAACGCCGGGGCCTGGACGCACTACAGCTACGGTATTCGCGATGCGCTGGCGATCCTCACCTGCCCGGTGGTGGAGGCGCACATGAGCAACATCCACGCACGCGAGGAGTTTCGCCACAAGTCGGTGTTTGTCGAGATCGTCAAAGGGCAAATCAGCGGCTTTGGCGTGGACAGCTACCTGCTGGCGCTGCGCGCTGCGGTGTCTGCGGCCAGCGCCGTGAAAAAATGACGGCAAACACGGTCAAAGGTGTCATTAACGGCCATACCGAACTCATCGCCCACATCGGCTTTCCCACGCACAGCTTCAAGGCTCCCATGATCTACAACCCCTGGTTTGATAAAGCCGGGGTCAATGCACGCGTCATGCCCATGGGCTGCAAGCCGGATGACTTTGCCGCGTTGCTGAAGTCGCTTTTCACGCTGACCAACATGCGCGGCGCGCTGATCACCATGCCGCACAAAGTCACCACACTGGCGTTGCTGGACGAGGTCTCTCCAGCCGCCGTCATTGCCGGGGCTTGCAACGCCGTGCGCCGCACACCCGAGGGCCATTTGCAAGGCGACATGTTCGATGGTGAAGGCTTCGTGCGCGGCGTGCTGCGCAAGGGCGTGGTGCTCAAGGGTACAAGCGCACTGGTGGTGGGTTGCGGCGGTGTGGGCTCTGCAATTGCGGCATCGCTGGCAGCAGCAGGTATTGCGCGGCTGGCGTTATTCGATGTCAGCGCTGCCTCCGCTGATGCCTTGCGGGGTCGGTTGATCACCCACTATCCGTCGCTGCAAGTCACGCTCGGCTCCAACGACCCGGCAGGCTTTGATGTCGTCGTCAACGGAACGCCGCTGGGCATGAACGAGGGCGATGCCATGCCCGTAGACGTGTCGCGCATCACACCCACCACCTTCGTGGGTGAGGTCGTCATGAAAAAGGAGATGACAGCCTTCCTCGCCGCCGCAAAAGCGCGAGGCTGTGCCGTACAAATCGGCACCGACATGCTGTTTGAGCAAATCCCAGCCTACCTGGAGTTTTTTGGCTACCCCAGCGCTACGCCCGAGGAGTTGCGCGCGGTGGCGACGTTAGCGTACTAACTCAACCCGCCACAAACGGATTGAACACCACCACGTCAAACCCCGCGAAATCAGCCGTGTTGCGCGTCACGAGGGTGAGTTTGTGAACCTTGGCGGTGGCGGCGATCATGGCATCTTCGTAGAGCGTGTCGGATTGGCGGTGCATTAGCCGTGCCCACATTCGAAACGCAGCGCCGTCCATTGCTATCACGCTGAATGTGCTGGCCACTTGCTCCAGCCAGGCCTGTATCTCGTCGGCTTTGGCGGGGTCTTGATCTCGCGTGAGTTCTATGCCAGCCTGGATTTCTCCCAATGTCACCGCTGATAAATGCAACTGCGCATCATCGACCGATTCAATCCACGCCAGCACTGCGCCGTGCGGCCTGGGTTTGCGCAGCTCTGAGACAACATTCGTGTCGAGCAGATACATCAAATCACGCTGTCAACATGGCGACGGCGGGCATTGCCCCGCTCGGGTACCAAGATGTCAGTGCGCGCCCCATCGGCCAGCAACAGTTGCTTGAGTGAGGGCCGCGCAGATGCGTTTAGCCGCCGCCAGGCATCCACTGGGACAAGCACCGCCGCCTCAGCGCCACGCCGAGTCACCATCTGCGGCCCGTCGGCAAGGCAGGTTTCCAGAAATTCGCTGAATCGCGCTTTTGCGTCTTGAACGGGCCATGTTTGCATGCTTCATTCCTCAATCTATCTGCGAATAATAAAATGACTAGTGCAATGACTAGTTTTAGAAAGAATTGTAGCGCGTTCAGCTGCACCCTACATAGACTGATACGCTATTGAAACTATAATATTCATAGCTTCCTACGCATATAACACGAGAGCTGGAGACCAATTTTATTCATAATTTTGTCAAAATTCATCTTAAACCTCTTAAAAATCGAACTTTTAGGCTATTTTTACTACAATTGTAGTAATTTTATTATTATTCCAACGAAATTTGTCCCCGCATAATCCAGCCACCATGGACAAGCTCAAAGCCATCGAATCATTCGTCTCCGTCGCCACGCGCGGCAGCTTGACGGCGGCTGCCAATGCCGAGGGCGTGGCCCCAGCGCTGATGGGCCGCAGGCTGGATGCATTGGAGACGCACCTGGGCGAGAAGCTGATGGTGCGCACCACGCGGCGCATTTCCTTGACGACTGAGGGTAGTGCGTACCTCGAAGACTGCCAGCGCTTACTCGCTGATTTTGCCAATGCGGAGGCCAGTGTGAGCGCGGGCGGCGCACGCGCGCAGGGGCA
>JANNFW010000809.1:0-5230 GCA_031380235.1 Rhodoferax sp.
CGTGGACACCGTGGGCTCCACCCCCGGCGAGGTGGAAATCGTGCCCACGCCCCGAATGAACAGCGCCGTGTCTTTGTTGGAGGCGTTGGTGCGGAAATTCACCGTCGGCGTTTGTGCCGTGACCGCGCCCAAGGTATTGACGTTGCCTTCTTCAAGCGCCGCCCCGTTGATCACCGTGATGGCAATCGGCGTGGTTTGCAGCGGCTGAGGCCGCTTGGTCGCCGTGATGATCACAGTTTCCAATTTGCCGGCTTCAGGTGCGGGCGGTGTTTGCTGTGCAAGCACGGGTAGCGCCGCAAGCAGGGCGACGACCAAAGGCAAGCGACGGCCCGGGCCAGCGAACGGTGAGGTGTGTGTCATGTCGTCTCCAGAATGTGTTTTTTTGCTGTCAAGACTCGACAGCCAACCCCAAATGTTAGCGCTAACAAGTTGGTTCGCGAATCCTAGCATTACGCGCTTGCCAGATGCATTCAGACAAACCCTAGTTTCGTCGACTAGACGTCAGCAGTGCCACAATCTGCCCATGCCCTCTCAGCGTGTTTTCATTCAAACCCAAGACTTCAACCTCGCCGACGAAGTGGCGACACTGCGCGCGTCGGACAAGCGGGTCGGTGCTGTGTGCAGCTTCGTCGGCACGGTTAGGGACAGAAATGAGGCCCCCACGCTTGTCGCTTCGCGTGCTGCGCTGCCCCCCGAGGGGGCTAATTTTCCTAAGGGCGGCCTGTCGGAAAATTGCTCACGCGTTGGTGACATCAGCCTGCTGGAGCTGGAGCATTACCCCGGCATGACGGAGAAGTCGATTGAAGCCATGATTGACGAGGCCCACCGGCGCTTTGATATTTTTGGCGCACGCGTCATTCACCGCATTGGGCCTTTGCTGCCACTCGATCAAATCGTGCTGGTGGCAGTCACGTCCGCGCACCGGGGCGAGAGCTTCAAGGCTTGCGAGTTCTTGATGGACTATTTGAAGACCCAGGCGCCATTCTGGAAGAAGGAACAAACGCCAGATGGTGCGAAGTGGGTCGATGCGCGGATGAGTGATGATGATGCGCTGGCTCGCTGGGGCATTACGCCTGCCGCAGTCAACACCGTCTAGTTCAAGTACTGCGGGCGCGCTGTAGTGTCATTTTTTCCGGCAGCGGTTTCTGCGTCCAGCGGAGTCACCGCGCAAACACTCCATTGCGATGCGTTGAAGGCGGTCTCAAACAGATGCATGAAGCCGTGCATCAAGCGGTCGTCCAGATCGATGCGCACATCTTGTTTTTGACTCGCCTGAGCGGGGTTTGCAACGTCGTGCCCCGAGAATTTCACCGCCAAATGCGCATTCGCCAGCGGCGTGATGGCCACTTCTTTCACCAAAAGCGCAGGTGCAGCGTTGCTTGAATCGGGTTTCGCTTCTTTGAACGGGGTTACAAAATCCGACGAGCGCAGCGTCGCATCTTTATTGAACTCGCTCAAAATTTCGCGAATTTTGGGATCACGGGCGCTGAACGCTGCCCCCTGTTCTGCGGCCAGCGCAGCGCTCTTGGCGGTCTGCTCGGCGGTCAATTTACGCATCAGCGGAAGCACGCCCACCGCCAGCCGCCGGCTCAGCCAAAGCCGAATTTCCTGGCCCGTGTTGGTATTGATGCGCAGCAGCAGCCGATCTTGTTCCTGGTCGTACTTCAGGTTGAGCTGATGGATTTGCATGCTGCGATTTTAGAGTGGACGAGATGCCTGCGTGACTCGGCTTGACATGGCGATCACCAGCGCCGCCAGCATGCTTAACCACACCGCGAGCCCTGGCCCTGAAAAGTTTTGCAGCGCGGCACCGCTGACCAGCGGCCCCACCGAGCCGCCCAGCGTGTAGCCGATGATCATGGCGGCGGTGCCGGCCGCCGTGTCCTGCCCCTCAAACTGATGCGCCACCCGGATGATGGTCAAGGTGTACAACGCGCCTCCGACACCGCCCCACACGAAGGCGCAGGCCCACAACAACCACGGTGCCTGCGCGCTCCAGCCCATGCTGATGCTGCTGATCAAGAGCAAGATTCCTGCAGTTGCAAAGACCCGTTGGGGTGCGACTCGATCCGCGATCATCCCCGCTGGGTATTGAAACAGGAAGCTTCCGGTCCCCAACGCGCCCACGATGCTTGCCGCCGCCGCCAGTGACAGCCCAATCGCCGCCCCGTTGGCCGCGCTGACGCTGCCCAAGCCCGCTTCAAACACCCCGCCCGCAAACGCGATGGTGGCGAGTGCGGGTACCCGCCCGAGAGCGCCCCAGGTCGACAGGGCTGGCTGGTGGTCGGCGTGTCCGACGGGAGTGCGGCTGACCAACGCCGGAAGTTTTGTCAACAGGGCGATCACCAGCCCCACGCACTGCACGCTGCTTGCCGCAATCAGCGTCTTTTGGGCGTTCATGCTGAGCAACCCTGGCGTGAACGGCCCCAGCGCCATGGCGCCGCCCAGCGCGGTTTGGTACAGGCCCATGATGTGTCCGCGTGAATCGGCTGGGGCGTAGCGCGCCAGCAGCGCTTCAGTTCCGTTCCACACCGCCGCCGAGCCCAACCCGCCCAGCACCGCAAACGCACACCAGAGCCACAACGCGTCAGTCGATGCCCAGCCTACTGTCGCTGCGAACTGCATCGCCATGCCAATCTGGCAAGCCCGTACTTCGCCCAAACGGGCCAAAATTCTCGGCATCACCGGGATCAGCGCGCCAGTGCAGGCAAAGCCGAGCATCGCAAACGCCCCCACGGCTGCTGTACCGTGCCCGCGCTGCTGCAACAGCACGGCCAGCACCGGGGCGTACATGGCGTATGCCGCAACCAGCAAGGTGGTGGCGAGAGCGATTCGGAATACCGGGTGTCTGAAGCGTTGCAAAGGCAAAAAGGGGAGAAGCTGGCGGCTTTACTTGATCTGTATCAAGGAGACGCGAGTTTGATGCGAGAGCGTAAGTTTGAACGTTACCATGCCTTGAAATCGCCATGACTCACCCAAGTTAAAGCCCATGAGAACTGACAAACTAACCACCAAATTTCAAGAAGCTCTGGGCGACGCGCAAACGCTCGCGCTGGGCAATGACCACGCCTTCATCGAGCCCGCCCATGTGCTGGCGGCGATGCTGCGCCAGGAAGATGGCCCCAAGGCGCTGCTGCAACGCGCGGGCGTTAACGTGCCCGGTCTGCTGGCAGCGGCAGAGGCCGCCATAAAGAAGCTGCCGCAAGTGCAGGGCCATGAGCAGGTGCAAGTGGGGCGCGACATGGTGTCGCTGTTGCAGGCGTCTGAGAAAGAATCTATCAAGCGCGGTGATCAGTTCATCGCGGGCGAGCTCTTCCTGCTGGCGTTGACCGACACCAAACAAGACATCTCAAAACAAGCCAAAGACAACGGCCTGACCCGCAAAGCGTTAGAGGCCGCCATCACGGCAGTGCGTGGTGGTGAAAACGTCAACAGCGCCGATGCGGAAGACCAACGTGAGTCGCTTAAAAAGTACTGCATTGACTTGACCGAGCGCGCCCGCATGGGCAAGCTGGACCCAGTGATTGGGCGTGATGATGAGATCCGCCGTGCCATCCAGGTGCTGCAACGGCGCACCAAAAATAACCCGGTGTTGATTGGCGAGCCTGGCGTGGGTAAAACCGCCATCGTCGAAGGCTTGGCACAGCGCATCGTCGCGGGCGAGGTGCCTGAATCACTCAAGGGCAAGCGCGTTTTGTCGCTCGATATGGCTGCGCTGTTGGCCGGTGCAAAATTCCGTGGCGAGTTTGAAGAGCGTCTGAAAAACGTGCTGAAAGACTTGGCCAAGGATGAAGGCCAAACCATCGTTTTCATTGACGAGCTGCACACCATGGTGGGTGCGGGCAAAGCCGAAGGTGCGATGGATGCCGGCAACATGCTTAAACCTGCGCTCGCACGTGGCGAGCTGCATTGTGTAGGCGCAACCACGCTGGACGAATATCGCAAATACATCGAAAAAGACGCTGCCCTAGAGCGACGCTTTCAGAAAATCCTTGTGGGCGAACCGACTGTGGAGGCGACCATTGCCATCCTGCGCGGCCTGCAAGCGCGTTACGAGACGCACCACGGCGTGCAGATCACCGACCCGGCCATCGTTGCGGCCGCTGAGTTGAGCCACCGCTACATCACCGACCGCTTTTTGCCCGATAAAGCGATTGACCTCATCGACGAAGCCGCGTCCAAAATCAAGATCGAACTCGACTCCAAACCCGAGGTGATGGACAAGCTGGACAGGCGCCTGATTCAGTTGCAAATCGAGCGCGAGGCCGTGAAGCGCGAGAAAGACGATGCCTCGAAAAAGCGCTTCGAACTGATCAACGACGAGATCAAGAACCTGCAAAAAGAGATCGCCGATCTGGATGAAATCTGGAAGGCCGAAAAAGCGCAAGCGCAGGGCAGCAAAACCATCATGGAAGATATTGAGAAAGTCCGCTTTCAGATCGAAGACCTATCGCGCAAGGGCGACTTCAATAAGGCCGGCGAGCTGCAATACGGCACGCTGCCAGGCTTGGAAAAGCAACTGAAGGAAGCGCAAACCGCAGAGGCGGGCAAAGCCAAAAATGCCAAAGACGGCGGTCGCCCGCAACTGCTGCGCACTATGGTGGGTGCCGAAGAAATCGCTGAAGTCGTGAGCCGTGCCACCGGGATTCCGGTGGCCAAAATGCTACAAGGCGAGCGCGACAAGCTGCTACAGATGGAAGACAAGTTGCACCAGCGCGTGGTCGGCCAAAGTGAAGCGATCACCGCTGTGGCCAACGCCATTCGCCGCTCGCGCGCGGGCCTGGGCGACCCGAATCGTCCCACTGGCTCATTCCTGTTCCTCGGCCCCACCGGCGTGGGCAAAACCGAGCTGTGCAAGGCCCTGGCGGGTTTCCTGTTTGATTCAGAAGACCACCTGGTGCGCATCGACATGAGCGAGTTCATGGAAAAGCATAGCGTGGCACGTCTGATTGGTGCGCCACCCGGCTATGTAGGCTACGAGGAGGGCGGCTATCTGACCGAAGCCGTGCGCCGCAAACCCTATAGCGTTTTGCTGCTGGACGAGGTTGAAAAAGCGCACCCCGATGTTTTCAACGTGTTGCTGCAAGTGCTGGACGATGGCCGCCTGACCGATGGTCAGGGCCGCACCGTCGACTTCAAGAACACGGTCGTGATCATGACGACCAACGTCGGTGCGATGCACCTCCTCAAGCTCGATGCAACGAACCGCGTGCAGGTCGAGGCGAGCGTC
>JANNFW010000026.1:0-2520 GCA_031380235.1 Rhodoferax sp.
GAGCCTGATTGAAGTTCTGTTCAGCTACCTGGTGTCGCGCAAGCTGTTTGGCGAGCACATGAGCCGCACCGAGAAAATCGGCCTGACACTGATCACGCTGGGCTTGGTCGTGATCAGCGCTCAGTTTTGAAGGCAGCGACACAATGCGCCGCATTGCCCACCTGGACATGGACGCGTTTTATGCGTCCGTCGAGTTGTTGCGCTACCCGCAGCTCAAAGGACTGCCGGTAGTGATTGGCGGTGGCAGGCGCGCTGCCGACGAAACACTGCGCCAGACCTACGAAGGCCATACCCTGGCGGATATTCCCGTCGACTCGTTCCCGCGCCTGTCGGGCTACACCGGTCGCGGCGTGATCACCACCGCCACCTACGCGGCCCGGCAATTTGGCGTGGGCTCGGCCTTGGGATTAATGAAGGCCGCCAAGCTGTGCCCGGAAGCGATATTGCTGCCGGTGGATTTCGCCGAATACCGCAAATACTCGCGGATGTTCAAAGAGACCATTCTGGAGATTGCCCCGTTGATGGAAGATCGCGGCGTGGACGAGGTCTACATCGATTTCTCCGACGTGCCCGGTGGCCAGCGCGAGGGCGGGCGGGTGCTGGCGCGGCTGTTGCAAAAATCGATTTTTGAGGCGACGGGGCTGACCTGCTCGGTCGGCGTGGCTCCCAACAAGCTCTTGGCAAAAATGGCCAGCGAATTCAACAAGCCCAATGGCATCTCCATCGTGTACGACGAGGATTTGCAAACCCTGATCTGGCCACTGGCCTGCCGCAAGATCAATGGCATTGGCCCCAAGTCGGACGAGAAGCTCAAGAGCCATGGCATCCAAACCATTGGCGAGCTGGCCGCACGCGACGAGCAATGGCTGATGGATCACTTTGGCAATGTCACCGGCCGTTGGATGCACCACGCCGCCTGGGGGCGTGATGAGCGCGCAGTGGTGACCAGCAGCGAGCCCGTGAGCATCAGCCGCGAAACCACGTTTGACCGCGACCTGCATGCCGTGTACGACAAGGCTGAACTAGGCGCCATCTTCACGCAACTGTGCGAGCAACTGGCCGCCGACTTGCAGCGCAAGGGCTATGCAGGGCGCACCGTAGGGATCAAGCTTCGTTACGACAATTTCAAAGCCGCCACGCGCGACCAAACGCTGGACTTTTACACGGCAGATGCCAAAGTGATTCGCCACACCGCCGGGCTGTGCCTCAAGCGCGTACCGCTACAGCAACGGCTTCGCCTCCTGGGGGTTCGGATGGGCAATCTTGGCAAAGCTGACAAATTTCACGAAGTTCACAAAACGTCTCAAGTTAAATCAGACCTAGGGCTTGCGCAGCCTACGTCAGACGCTCACAATCTGATTAAACTCCGTGATCGGCTGTTTTAGCAACACTTCACACAGCACTGCGCAAACTACAAACCTGTCGTACAAGCAAGTGCTGGAGGCAAATGCTTGAGACGACTGCAAACGTTGGAACATGATTAGATTCCCCATTTCGAGGGTGAACGCATCGATTCTGGGTGCCCTGGCTGCCTTTTTGGGAGCTATCGTGCTGACCGCGCTGGGCCTGGTCTGGCAGATCCGCCAGACTGCCCTGCAAAACCACGAGTCACGCGCGGTGAGTTTCACCAGTGGTGCTGTGGCGGCGCTGAACCGCAGCTTTCTGGGCGTTGACGTGCTGTTGGCCAGCATGGATGAGCTGCTGGGGCTGTCACAGCGCGGACGCAATGCGATCAATCCCAAAATCGCCAATCAATTGATGAGCGATGCGGTGCAGCAAAGCCTGCTGGTCCGCTATGTGGCATTGGTTGATGCGCAGGCCAATGTGATCGCTTCCTCCAGAATTGCCGCGGAGCAGACCGCGCTGGCCCTGCCCAATGGATTTATCGAAGCTGCACTGAGCGATCTCAGCTCGGCGCTGACGATCAGCGCACCGGCGCTCAGCACCTCCAGCGAGCAAGGCGTGCTGTACTTGGCGCGCCATTTCAGGCTGGCCGATGGCAGCGAGGTGCTGGCGGTCGCGGAGCTGCAAATCGCGACGCTCACCGGCATGATGGTGCAAGGCACGGATGAAAGTGGCTTCGAGATCACGCTGGAGCGCGCCACCGGGCAAGTGATCGCAAGTGTTGTGCCGAAAGAGACTGGCGCAAAAAACGCTGGTGGAAAAAACGCTGGTGCAACGGGCCTGGATACGTCGCCCCGCGAAAGCGCGTCACCCGAGGCCGCCGCCAGCCGCGCCACCACGCCCCAGGCGAGCCCATTCCCGTGGGACCCGGCGCAAAGCCTCGCCTCCTCCGTGCAACGGCTACCCTCACGCGTAACCGGTGTGCCCGCCATCGTCGCAGCGCAACCCACGCTGTACCGCGAGCTGCTCGTCACGGCCAGCGTTCCGCTGGAGTACGCACTGCGCGACTGGCGCAGCAAGCGCAACTTGTTCGCTGGCATCGCTTTGGTGTTTGGGTCGATGACGTTGGCAATCGGCGCGCTGGTGCTGTGGTACATCGCGCGCATCACGCAGGCC
>JANNFW010000087.1:0-5097 GCA_031380235.1 Rhodoferax sp.
CCGTGAGCCGCCTGATTGGCGCGCCGCCCGGCTATGTGGGCTTTGACCAGGGCGGTTTGCTGACCGAAGCCGTCACCAAAAAGCCGCATTGCGTGCTGCTGCTTGATGAAATCGAAAAAGCCCACCCGGCGATCTTTAACGTGCTGTTGCAAGTGATGGATCACGGCACGCTGACGGATAACAATGGTCGCAAGGCGGACTTCCGCAACGTGATCATCGTCATGACCACCAACGCCGGTGCCGAGACGATGAACAAAGCCACCATCGGCTTCACCAACCCGCGCGAAGCGGGCGACGAGATGGCTGACATCAAGCGCCTGTTCACGCCCGAGTTCCGCAATCGGCTGGATGCGACTGTCAGCTTCAAGGCGCTGGATGAGAACGTCATCCTGCGCGTGGTCGACAAGTTCTTGCTGCAGCTTGAAACGCAACTGGCCGACAAGAAGGTCGAGGTCACTTTCACCGATGTGCTGCGCAAGTACCTGGGCAAAAAAGGCTTCGATCCGCTCATGGGTGCGCGCCCGATGCAGCGTCTGATTCAAGACACCATTCGCCGCGCCTTGGCTGACGAACTGCTCTTCGGCAGGCTCATCGACGGCGGCCGTTTGACGGTGGACATGATCGTTAAGACGGACGAAAAAGGTGTCGAGAACGGTGAAGTGGCGCTGGACATTCAGCCGCTGCCCAAGCGCGAGGGCAGGTCCAAGCCTGAAGCGGCGGAAGCTGCGGCAGCGGATTGAGGTTGTTGCTGACCGTTAATCGTGCATAGATCGTTATCTTGTCGCTATGTTATATATAGCTATCTATGCATGTTATTCGAGAGCTAGGTGCCAATAACACTCATAATTTGGCAAATTCCACTGTGAAAAGGCTCTAAATTAACCTCCGGGTTAATTTAGAGCCTTTTTTATTGGTTTTTCAGCGCGTTAAAGTGCGGCGTTCAAGGACAGTCTTAAAGCTGCGCCCGCAGCGCCTCGACCCGGGCGCGGTTTACGCCGAAGTCTTTTTGCCCCAAGCGGCTGCTGGAACGCACTTGGATGATGCCATTGGGCTTGTCCAGCCACAGCTCCAGGTCGTCGGTGAACTTCAACAGGGCGGTAGTGCTTTGCGCGTAAATGTAGCCCGGCTCGCGTTTCACCACCACCGTGCGCTCTGTTTTTGAAAGCGCAGCCGCAAGCTTTTCCATGGCCTGCTCGCCATCCCCCGTGAATTTGAAAGGTGCGATGGATGCGTATTCCTTCTGCGGATGATCCGCATAAAGCGCCGCCTGGCTGCTGACGCAATTGGGCGTTTTAGACAGCCCTTTGAGGCGGCCGTCGCTCACACCCAAGCCATTGGGCACCTGGCCCGTGAGCATGCCCATCTGCCCGGCAATGACCAAGCCCACACTCACCACCAGCACCAGAAGTACCAAAATTCCGAGAATATTCATCGCGTAAGCTTTCATAAGGTTCTGTACTGGGGAAAGAAGAGTGTCGAGAATACCTCATGCCTTGGAAATGTCCCCCTTTTGCATGAAATTTGTGTCGTACCTCACAAAACAACCGGTGGCAGCAAGACCATGATTCACGGTGCACTGAATCAAGTGCCATAAGTGGTGAGTTCAATGGGGCAACGCACCGTTATCCTGTCAATCACGCCCCAATTTCTGTGGGAGAAAACATCATGTTTGAATGCAGTCAATCACTTAATTCTTGGAGGTCTTATGGCCAGCGGCGCTGATGATTCTGGCGACGACATGGTCGTAGGCCGCACCAACAAGAGCGAGGAGCGAACCCTTTTGCTGGCCACCAATGGCGAAAACGCGCCAGACGGCTATGGGGAGGATTTTGTCTTGTACGTAGGCACCGACAACGACGCTGTGCTGGTGACTATCCCACGCGGTGTAGACGCGATACACGCAAAGGGCACGGTTGAGCTGCCCACGGGCGGTCAAATCGGCACCATCCCGGCCGGCAACGGCATCATTTCGCAGGGGCTCAATGGCGTGGTTGGCTACGTTCACGCCATGGCGCGCGATCGAAACCTGGAGAACTCGATTGGCGCAGGCCTGCTCGGTGTGGGCGGTGGCGTATCCGCCGGAGTGTTTGGCGTGGGTCAAAACGGCATTGTGGGGTACGAGCAGACGACTGCGCGTGACTTGGCTTTTGAAGCCTCGCAAAAGGCGGGCGTTTTGGGGCGCGGTGACACTGGTGTTAGCGGTGACGGCGCGAACGGGGCGGGCGTATTCGGTCGCGGTCTACCCGGTGTCCATGGTGTGTCCAGCGGTGGCCCCGGAGTGCTGGCAGACGGGGATACGGGCGTTGTCGCCAACGGCAAGAGCGGTGTCGGGGTGCATGGCACCTCCAAATCAGCTCAGGCAGCGATTCTGGAGACGCGGGACACGGCACAGCTACTGATGGTGCCGCTGCGCATTCCCGACCCATCAACGATCAAAAAGTCAACCGCAGGCGAACTCTTGACAACCATTTGGGCCGATGAAAAGGAACGAAATATCGACATCACCAGCCTCTGGTTCTGCAAAGTCGGAGGTAACCCCTCCGAGGCCAACTGGCTGAAGTTAGCCTAAAAATTGGCGCTGTTCAGCCCCTACTTGAACCCCACCCGATCCAGCATCTGCTGCACCTTGACCTGATTCGCGCCGACTTTGCTGATCGGGATGGTCTCGGACTTGAAGCCATCAGCCGCCATCGCGGTCAGCGCGGCGTTGTTGACGGTGACGCCTTTGGCCACAGGCCATTCATTGTTGCCGTCGGCAAAATAGTTTTGCGCCGACGGGCTGGCCAGGTATTCCATGAACTTGATGGCGTTGGTCTGGTTTTTGGCGTGCTTGGCGACGGCCCCACCGGCGATGTTGACGTGCGTGCCCCAAGTGGATTGGTTCGGGAAGACGATGCCGATTTTGTCGGCGATGGCAAGGTCTTCAGGCTTGGTGGATTTGAGAATGCGCGCCAGGTAGTAGCTGTTGGTCACGGCGATGCCGCATTCGCCCGAGGCCACGCCTTTGATCTGGTCGGTGTCGCCGCCTTTGGGGTCGCGCGCAAAGTTCGCGACCATGCCTTTGAGCCAGTTTTCTGTTTGTGCGTCGCCCAAGTGCTCGGTGACAGCGCCGAACAGGCTCAAGTTGTAGGGGTGCGAGCCCGAGCGAATGCAGATGCGGCCTTTGTTGACGGGGTCGGCCAGCTTTTCGTAGGTGTCAACGTCGGTCTTTTTGACTTTCAGTTTGTCGTAAACGATCACGCGGGCGCGCGTGGAGTAGCCAAACCAGGCAGTGCCGTCGGGCGTGGCGGTCGCGCGAAAAGCAGTGGGAATCGTGTCTTCCAGCAGCTTGGATTTGATCGGCTGAAATAGGCCATCCACCTCGCCTTTGTACAGCCGCGCTGCATCGACCAGCAAGATCACGTCCGCAGGAGAGGCAGAGCCTTCCGCCTTCAAGCGCGCCAGAATACCCGCGTCGTCCGCGTCGACGCGGTTGACCTTGATGCCCGTCTGCTTGGTGAAATTACTGTACAGCGCCTCATCGGTACTGTAGTGGCGGGCGGAGTACAGGTTCACGACCTGCTCTTGCGCTTGTGCCGTTACAGCAACGGCTTGCAAGGCAAGGGCGATCAGGCTGAGGTGCAGAGTTTTGGTCATGATGGTTTTGATGTAGGTAGACAATGATGGAAGAATGACGAGAGTTTACTTCAAACGCGAATCATTCTTAATACGTTGACTTAACTATGGGGTCTTTGAGGATTTTGATGAAATTTCGAGTGGGCGGTATCTGGCAGGCGGCGCGTGGCATGGCGAGTGGTGTGACATCTGGGCGCGCTGGCTTGGGCGCGATCATCGTTTTGGCTGTGATGGCAGGCTGCGCGCAAGTGCCGGTGATCAACTCTGAGCGGCCCGGTGTCGTGCCGGCAACACCTGCGCTGCCACAACCCATCGCCAAACGCCCGCCCAAAATCGGCCTCGCCCTGGGCGGTGGTGCCGCGCGCGGGTTTGCGCATGTGGGCGTGATTCAGGTGCTGGAGGAGGCGGGTTTGCGCCCGAGTTACGTGGCGGGGACATCGGCAGGCAGTCTGGTGGCAGCGATTTACGCCAGCGGCAAAACCGGTGCGCAATTGCAGCAGGTTTCTGAAGCGATGGAAGAAGTGACGCTGGCCGACTGGACATTGCCGCTGTTCAACCGGGGCATGTTGCGCGGCGAAGCGCTGGCGCGGTATGTGAACAAGCAGGTCGATGGCCGATTGATCGAGGCGCTGCCGCTGCCTCTGGGCATTGTCGCCACCGACCTCAACAGCGGCCAGGCGGTGCTGTTTCAGCGTGGCGACACCGGCACGGCAGTGCGGGCCTCCAGCGCTGTGCCCGCGTTGTTTCAGCCGGTCAAAATAGCAGGGCGCGAGTATGTGGATGGTGGCTTGGTGTCGCCCGTGCCGGTGCGTTACGCGAGGCAAATGGGTGCGGAGCTGGTGATCGCGGTAGATATCTCAAGCGCGCCTGAAAACAACCCCGCCAACGACACCTTGCAAGTGCTGCTGCAAACGTTTGCCATCATGGGCAAAAGCATCAATGCCTTTGAGCTGCCAAGCGCTGACGTGGTGGTGCGCCCGGTCATCAATGGTTTATCCAGCTCGGATTTCAGCTCGCGCAAAAAGTCAATTGAAGCGGGGCGTCAGGCGATGTTGCAGATGCTGCCGCAGTTGCGGGCGAAGATGGCGGAGTTGGCTCGGGCGCCTTAGCTGCCAGCCCGTTGGCGAGCCGACGAGGCTGGGGTGGGTAGCTACGCGAATGTCACCCGCGCGGCCTGCGGCCAGTCGCTCCTTCTTGACTTCGCTTCGCCACCCACCCCAGCCTCATCGGCAGTAGCGGTTGTTGGAATGCTGAGGTCAGAAGTCAAACTTCCTCAGCCCGTCTACAGCGTTTACAGGATCTGGTCGATGGTGCACTCAGCGCAGCGGGGTCAAGGAGGAGCAGTCGGCCCGAGCCGACGCGGGGGACACCCGCGGAGCTGAGTGCGCCGTCGACCAGATCCCGCCCCCGACGTGAGCTGCCCCCCAGGAAAAACGGGAATCAGCCAAAAAAAAGGGCCAGTCTTGCGACTAGCCCTTAAGG
>JANNFW010000105.1:0-3242 GCA_031380235.1 Rhodoferax sp.
TGCAGCAACGCTCAGAGCCTGCGCCAAGTCAGCCTGCAAATCCGCCACGTCTTCCAGCCCTACAGAAAACCGCACGATGATGCCACGCGCAAGATGCTGCGGCCAGCGGGGGCGAATCATCGCCAGCTCATAAGGCACAACGAGGCTGATGGGGCCACCCCAGCTGTAGCCAAGTTTGAAGAGCTTCAGCGCATCGCAAAACCCATCGACCTGCCGCTGCGGATAAGTAGCTTTGAAGATCACGCTGAACAGGCCGGCTGAGTAGCCCAAGCCAGAATCACCGCCACCGCGACCGTCATCACGACAAAGTGCTTTCCAATGTGCATGGCCTGGCGACTGAGGCAACGCGGGGTTGAGCACCTGTTCAAACTCTGCCCTCCCCGCAGCCCACTTCGCCAGTGCGCGTGCTCCCGCGTCGTGCGCACGGTAGCGCAAGAGGATGCTGGGCAGGCCGCGCAGCACACTCTCAGCATCGTTCGCGCCCACGCCCATGCCTAAGCGCATATGGGTGTCTTTGATGCGTCGGGCAAGCACAGTATCGCGCGTCATCACGCTTCCCATCAGCACGTCGCCGCCGCCGTTAGGGTATTTAGTGAGCGCGTGGATGGAGATATCAACCGAAAGTGTCTGGCCAGAGTCGGGCATCAAATCAAACGGCTTGAACGCGATGCCAGCACCCCAGGTGTTGTCCAGTGCCACCAACACGCCTTTGGCCTTGCAGATTCGCACCTGCTCGCACAAGTCGGGGAACTCCAGCGTGATCGAGCCCGCCGCTTCAACCCAAACCAGGCGGGTTTTTTCAGAAATCTTGTCCGCCAGATCCTGCGGATTCATCGCATCGTAAAACCGATGCGTCACGCCAAACGTGCCGAGTTCGCCCGCTGCCAGCACCTTGCCCGGGTTGTAGGCGTTATCGGGGATCAGTACTTCATCGCCCGCTTTCAGCACCGCGAACGATGCGACGGTGATCGCCGCCAACCCGCTGGGCACCAGTACGCAGTGCAGCCCACCTTCCAGCGCGCAAAGCCGCTCTTCCAGCAGATAGGTGGTGGGCGTGCCGTGCAGGCCGTAGGTGTAGCCGGTTTTGTCCTTCCACTCGGTGCTGCGCATCGCAGCCACGCTCGGGAAGATCACCGTCGATGCCTTGTGCACCGCAGGCTGCGGCGCAGCGAAGCCTTCGGGCGGGGTGTACGGGTGGTGGATGAGGTGGGTGATCAAGTCCTGCATTGCAATCCCAAAATAATTGACCCTACGTGACAGACACCGTGGAACTGGCTTTGCCAGGCCACTGGTGTCGCCCCCTGCAAGGGGGAAAGCGGCCACACGAAGTGGGCAAGCCGGGGGGTGTGCCCATTTTTACACTGACCACTTTTGAATCAACTGCTCGGGCCGCATTGCGTCGTAGCCCTCAAAGGGCTGGTGAATCCAGGGGTTGGTGGGCAAAAATTCAACGGAGTAATCTGCCGAGAACGAGGACATTGCCTTGGTCCAGATGACAGCGCTGCGCAGCTCTGTGATGGGGGAGTAGTTATTTTTCAGCAGGCCAATCACCGACTTCAGGGTGTGGCCCGAGTCGGCCAGATCATCCACCAGCAGCACTTTGCCAGCGATTTCGCCTTTGGGCGTGGTGATGTAGCGTGCGATGTCCAGGTTGCCTTGCAGCGTGCCCGCATCCGCGCGGTACGAGCTGGTGGACATGATGGCCAGGGGTTTGTCAAACACACGCGAGAGGATGTCGCCAGGACGCATGCCGCCGCGCGCGAGGCACAAGATCGTGTCGAACTGCCAGCCGGATTGATGCAACTTGATGGCGAGCTTTTCAATCAGGTTGTGGTACTCGTCATAGCTCACGTAAAGATGTTTGCCGTCTTCTGTCAACATTCAATTTGCTCCTATTTATATAGCTATTTATGCAATTTATACGGGGGTTGGAGGCTTAAATCACCTATAATTTTGGCTTTGCAGTTGATTTCCGTTGAAAAATTAACTCTCAGGTTAATATTTTTCAAAACTAGACTGCTGCAAACGGATGATGCAGCATGATGGTGTGATCACGATCCGGGCTGGTGGAAACCATCGCAATCGGCACGCCAGTCACCTGCTCAATACGCTCCAAATAGCGCCGCGCGGCTGGGGGCAGCTTGCCCACCTCGGTCACGCCCACCGTGGTCTCGCTCCAGCCGGGCAGCGTTTCATAGATCGGCTTGCAGCGGGCAATGTCGTCGGCACCCATTGGCAGGATGTCAATCGTCTGGCCATCCAGTTCGTAACCCGTGCACAGCATCAGCTCCTTCAAGCCGTCCAGCACGTCCAGCTTGGTGATGCACAGCCCGCTCAGGCCATTGACCTGGGCTGATCGCTTGAGTAGCGCCGCGTCAAACCAGCCACAGCGCCGATAGCGACCGGTGACGACACCTCGTTCGGCTCCCACCGTGCTCATGTGATGTCCAGGGTTGCCGGGGGTTTGCCAATCAAGCTCGGTCGGGAACGGCCCGCCGCCCACGCGGGTGCAATAGGCCTTGGTGATACCCAACACGTAATGCAACAGGCCAGGCCCCACACCCGAACCAGCCGCAGCGTTGCCTGCCACGCAATTGCTGGAGGTGACATACGGGTAGGTACCGTGATCGACATCCAGCAGCGTGCCCTGCGCGCCTTCAAACAGCAGATTCGCGCCCGCTGCATGCGCGTCGTTCAACTCACGCGAGACATCCGCCATCATCGGCTTGAGCATCTCGGCATGGCGCATGGATTCTGCAAACACCGCGTCAAACTCGATCGCGGGCGCTTTCAAAAACTGGGTCAGCACGAAGTTGTGAAGCTCTAGCAGCACGCGCAGCTTGGCGGCAAACTTGTCGGGATACTTCAAGTCTTGCACACGCAGCGCACGGCGGGCGATTTTGTCTTCATACGCCGGGCCAATGCCTTTGCCAGTGGTGCCAATCTTCTCGCTGCCGCCCTGCTCGCGTGCGCCTTCACGGGCGACGTCAAGTGCCGCATGAAACGGCAAGATCAACGGGCAGGCCTCGCTCACACGCAGGCGCGAGCGAACTTCGACGCCGACCCTCTCCAGCCCTTCAATTTCTTCAAACAGCCGCTCCGCCGACAGCACCACACCATTGCCGATGTAGCACTTCACACCAGGGCGCATGATGCCGCTGGGGATCAAATTCAGCGCGGTTTTCACGCCCTTGATCACCAGCGTGTGACCCGCGTTGTGCCCACCCTGAAAGCGCACCACA
>JANNFW010000141.1:0-3447 GCA_031380235.1 Rhodoferax sp.
GGTTTGAACCGACAGCGCACCGCCCAGGGTGTTCAAGCCAAACAGCGGGTTGGAGCCGGGCATCAGGGTCAAGGTCGAGATCGCACCGCGTGGAATCAAATCCCAACTGACCACATCGCCAAAGGGCTGGTTCATGCGCACACCGTCCATGTAGACCGACAGCCCCTGCGGCGTACCCAAGAGCGGCGAGGCCGTGTAGCCGCGGTAGTTCACGTCCATCTGATACGGGTTGCCCTGCATCTCGTTGACATGCACACTGCCCAGGCGCCGGTTCATGAAGTCGCTCAAATCCAGCGCGCCACTGGCCTCAATGTCACGGCTTTTAGCGCTTTGCACGGGCGCGGCAATCTCGTTGCGTGGCTGGCCCAGGCCCGTCAGGGGCGAGGTGCCGATGACTTCCACTTTTGGCAAGTTCGCAGGCGCTTGCGCTGGGGCGTATCCATTGAACGAGGCAAGGGTGAGTAGTGCGAATGAGCGTTTGAGTAGTTGCTGCATTTTGAAAATTTACGATGATGTCGTCGCAAATGTTCGCATGCTTCGAGTGGTGCAACCGCCCGGCAACCGCAGGGACAAACCCTCACCATCGCCGACAAAGCCGTGTTTTTCTCAAAAAGAAACGGGCCTGCAAGCCGCACATCGCAACTTGCAGACCCGCCCGCTGTTGATAACCCGTGCTTGACGGGTGTTCAGCGGATCTCTACATCAAGACTTCATCTCATGGCTTAGTTCACAGCCTTCTCAAACTCAGCCTTGCTGATCATGCCGTCACCGTCGGTATCGACCTGCTTGAAGCGGGCGACCAAGCCGGGCACGCCCTCAGCTTCGACCATATCCAGCTTGCCATCGTTGTTAATGTCAGCCTTGGCAAAGGCGGCCATCATCTCTTTGGATTTGGCCGATGGCGCAGTGGTGCCTGCCGCCGGCGGGGTGGTTTGGGCCCACACGCTACTGGTGGTGGCGAGAATGGCGATGGCGGCTGCTTGGGTCAGAAATTTACGGGCAGTATTGCGCGGGGTAGATGTCATTGTTGAACTCCAGTTCAAGTTGAAAGGAGTTCTATTTCACCCCAGCAAAGATGATTGACCAAGCACTTTTGCCTGCTGTTTCCTGCGATACATTCTGCTTGCGTTTGATACATTTTTTGTAGCAGTACAACAGGCTACTAAATGTAAACCGCCCTTCAATAAACAGAACTCCGCTATTGAATTCGTAACATTGGAGATGGCTTTACGTCGTCAGGGCCGACCACTCGGACTCGGTCGCATTGCGCCCGCGCGCCTTGGCCCGGTACAGCGCTTCGTCGGCGCGGGTGATGGTCACCTCGCTGGTCTCACCATGGCGCTGCGTCGTGAGGCCGGCCGAGAAGGTGACGACGAGGTCGGGGTTCCAGTGCCACTGGCCGGCACGGCTGAAGATCTCGCGCAGGCGCCCGATCACGCGCTCGGCCTCGGCTTTGGAGGTGTTGGGCATCAACAGCAAAAACTCCTCGCCGCCCCAGCGCGCCAGAATATCGGCCTCGCGCAGCACGGTGCCCGCATGGCGCGCGAAGGTGCGCAGCACGTCGTCACCCGCGCCATGGCCGTGCTTGTCGTTGACGGCCTTGAACAAATCCAGATCAATCATCGCGATACAGGCATCGACCGGCTGGCGCACGGCGCGGCGCTCTTCGTACGCCAGCAGCTCGAGCGCGCGGCGGCGGTTGGACAGTCCCGTCAGCTCGTCCCGCCCGGCCAGCCACTGGTTTTCGGCCAAGGCTTTTTTCAGTTCACGCCGCTGGCCTTTGAGCTCGCTGCGAATGGCGCTGATGCGCGCGGCCAGCTCGGCCACGCAGGCCAGCACGATCACCGAAAACATGAAGGCGACCAGCTGTGTGCCTAATTCGAAGTCACCGGGCCGCTGTGTTACTGCAAGCGCGATCGTGACCGCCAGCCCAACCAGCGAATAAAGCCCCATCAAGCGACAGTCGCGCGGCGACAGCGTGAGTGCCCCCACCACCAGCACCAGGGCCACCAACAGCAAAATCATGCTGTGGTGAAGCGGGTTGGCCACATAGGCCATGAACACGACGACCAATCCAAACATCATCTGCGCACGCGTCAAGGCTGGGTCTCTAAACCGCTTACTCCAGCCGCTGCGCTGGGCCACATAAAAGACGATGGCGTTGACGGCCAGGCAAAACGTGATCACTTTCACATCCGCTGCGGTGGCCATGCCCGCAGACACGGCATACCACTGCAAGCCAATCAGCAGCACATAGACCGTGTTGACCTCGACCCAGTAGGTCATGATGCTGCGCTGAAAACTCTCGTGGCCGATCAGCCAGGCAAAAGGCTGCGTGGCCTGCGCGCGCGGCGGCTGGCGGCTGGCACGCGGCTCAGCCATGGCGAGCAGCCCGACGCGCGCGGCAGATCAAAAAATCGTCACACATGGGGTGAGATTCTAAAGTCCACCCAAATTAACTTGGGGGTTAATTTTCGGTAATTTGCACCAAAATTTGACCAAATTACGAACGAAATAGTGCTCTAGCTCTCGGATATTATGCACAATCAGCTACATGTTTAATAGCAATTTGAATATCAATCACGCCAGCAATTGCACATTGCCGCCCGCCGCCGTGGTGTTGATGGTGATGGTTTGCTCCGCGCAGAAGCGGTACAGGTAGTGCGGCCCGCCTGCTTTGGGGCCAGTGCCACTCAAACCCTCGCCGCCAAAAGGCTGCACGCCCACCACGGCACCAATCTGGTTGCGGTTGATATAGACATTGCCCACGTGGGCGGCACGCGCCAGCGACAGCGCACGCGAGTCGATGCGAGTTTGGATGCCCAGCGTTAAACCGTAGCCCAGGGCGTTGATGTCGTTAATCACCTGCTGCGGATCACCGCCCCAGCGCATGATGTGCAGCACGGGGCCGAAGATTTCTGCCTTCATGTCGGCGATGGATTGAACCTCGAAGGCTTGAGATGGGATCAGATTGGCGATGCTGCTGGTAGTGGATGCATCGGCAAAGAGCTGTTTTGACTCAACCCGGAGCCGCTTCAAATGGACTTGAATGCCGTCAAATGCCTCGGTATCAATCACCGGCCCCACATCGGTGGCCAACAGCGCCGGGTCGCCACACACCAGCTCTTGCGCGGCACCTTGAATCATCTCGATCACGTGATCGGCAATGGTTTCGTGCACGCACAAAAGCCGAAGGGCCGAGCAGCGCTGGCCGGCGCTTCGGAAGGCGCTTTGCACCACGGCATCGGCCACTTGCTCGGGCAGGGCGGTGCTGTCAACCAGCATGGCGTTGATGCCGCCGGTCTCGGCAATCAACGGAACGATGGGGCCGTCTTTGGCGGCCAGCGCCCGGTTGATGATTTTGGCGACCTGGGTGGAGCCGGTGAACACCACGCCCGCCACGCCCGGCGCGGCTACTAGCGCCGCACCCACCGTGTCGCCGGGGCC
>JANNFW010000155.1:0-3875 GCA_031380235.1 Rhodoferax sp.
CGGCATTGCGTCCTGTAGGCTCAACTTGGGAGCATCAGTATGTCTGGTCGAGCGTCTCTGAATCATGTTTACCGAACCGTTTGGAACCAGGCGCTGGGCGTGATGGTGGCGGTGGCGGAAATCGCCTCCTCGGGTGGGCGCTCTGGTGGGCGCTGCGGTGTGCGCTCCCGTGGCGCATCACGCAGCGCGCACGCGAGGCTGACCATCGATAACGATGTACCGGCGCTGCGTGCGATGTCCCTTTCAATCCTTCTGGCGCTTGGCGCGTTTGCGGCCCATGCGCAGACTTTGCCTGCAGGCGGCGTTGCGGTGCACGGTGGTGCTGCGTTCAACCTCGGCGGTACGTCGATTAATTCCAGCCAACCCAATCGCCTGACCGTGACGACGACTAACGGCGCTAATAGCAACCACTCGGCCATCAACTGGAACAGCTTTTCCATCGGCAGCGGCAACACGACTAACTTTGTACAGCCCAATGCCGGTAGCCTATCGATCAACCGGGTGGTGACCAATACGCCTTCCCAGCTCTTCGGCACACTGTCGAGCAACGGCAAGCTGGTATTGGTCAATCAATCCGGCATTGCCGTGGGCGCAGGCGCGGTGGTGGACACGGCGGGGTTCACGGCATCGGCACTGGGCATGTCGCAGGCTGATGCGATTGCTGGGCGGTTGCGCTTTGGCGGTGGTAGCGCAGGCGGTGTGGCGGGCTTGACGGTGGACGGCAACATCATCGCCCGGGGCGGCGATGTGGTGCTGATCGCGCCGAATGTCGATGTCGCCAAAACGGCGGTGGTCGAATCGCAAGGCGGCAGCGTGGTGCTTGCCGCAGGGCAAAGCGTGGAGGTGACGGGCCGTGGGCTGGAAGGCACCACCCTGCAAGTGCAAGCGCCCACTGACCAGGCCATCAACTTGGGCACGCTCAAAGGCGATGCTGTTGGCATTTTTGCCGGCAGCTTGCGCCACAGCGGCATGATTCAAGCGGTGCAGGCCAACCTGGAAGGTGGCAAAGTGGTGCTGCGCGCAGGGGGCGACGCCTATGTGGAAGGTCACGGGCGGATCAACGCGACGAGTGCGGCGGGCAAGGGCGGTAGCGTGGATGTGCTAGGCCATCGCGTAGCGGTGATGGATGACGCGGTGATTGATGTGTCAGGTGCGAGCGGCGGTGGTTCCGTTCGGGTGGGTGGAGACTATCAGGGCAGGAACGCTGAGGTTCCCAATGCGAGTTTTGCCTACCTTGGAAAGAACGCTTCGGTCAAAGCGGATGCAACAGGTGAGGGTGCCGGGGGCCGCGTCATTTTTTGGGCCGATGACACGATGCGCGCCTATGGCAACATTTCCGCCCGAGGCGGCGCGCTGGGGGGCGATGGCGGCTTTGTCGAGGTGTCGGGGCACCGGTCGCTGGATTTTCAAGGGCACGTGACTACGCTGGCACCGCTCGGACGTGCTGGAACTTTGCTGCTGGATCCGTCGGATCTGACCATCAACAACACGACAAACAGCGGCGGCAGCACGGTCGGCAGCATATTCACGGCGGGATTGGTCAATTCGATCCTGACCTGGGGAACCATCAACACCCTGCTCAGTTCCGGGGGGCTGGAAGTTCGAACCAATGATCTAGGTCTGGGCGGCTCGGGCAACCTCACCGTGGCGGCCGGAACATCGCTGACCGGAACTGGCTTTCTCAATCTAGTGGCACATAACGATCTGATTTTTAGTCCGGGTGTGTCCCTCACGGGGTTGGGCGATTTCACCTTGGTCGCGGGTTGGAACAACACCGGGCTAGCGGTTTCGCCGGGGATCGGGACCATCACTTTTGGGGCGGGTTGCAGCCTCTCAACACCTGGTACGCTGTGCTTCATCGCGGGCCACTCGGTGAGTCAAAGCGCGACGGCCACAATTTCCGCCAATCGCCTGGGCATTGGCAACTCCAACCCGCAACCGTTGCCGGGTGGTGTCAACATGCCCGGTGCAAATTTGGTGAACATACTTGCCGTCGACATGGCCAATCCGACCGCCTTAGCGGGCTTGACCTTCAATAACGCGCAAGGCTTAACCGTGGGCACTGCGGCGTTTGCCAACGGCATTGTTGCTACCGGCAACCCCAATCCGATCAACATCACCAGCTCTGGAACATTGACAGTCTCCAGTCCTATCACCTCTGGTGGCAACCTGACCCTGACCGGAAACACCGGGATTGCGCTGGGGGCCAACATCACGCCGGGCATCCTCACCTTGAATTCCAGTGCGGGCAACGGCAATGTTGTGCAAAGTGGTGGCAGTCTTGTCACAGCCGCCACCAGCGTTACTGCCGGGACGGGTAACGTCACATTGAACAACGCTGGCAACAGCTTGGGGTCTTTTTCAACAGTATCCGCGGGTACGGTGAGCGTTACAAACGGTGCAAATTTACTTGGCCTGGGGACATCGAATGCGGCATCGTTCTCGGTGCTGTCTGGCGGCAACATTAATCTTGCGACCGCCAGCAGCATCACAACCAGTTCGGGGGCCATCGACATTCGCAGCTCGGGCGGTGGCATTGACCTCAATCCGTCCAATAGCATCGGTGGTGCCCTTAATTCCGCAGCAGGGATCAAGCTGGAGGCAACCGGCAATGTGGGCTTGGTCAACACCGCCTTGGGCGCCAGCGGTGGTGGCGATATCAAAATAGGCTCCACCTCGGGCGTGTTGAGTGCTACCGGGGCCGCACCCCTCATCTCCACCGGAGGGCGCTGGATCACTTACCTGACCAACCCGGCGGCAGGCCATGCGTTTGGCCCGTTCAGCCCAACGGGGTTTGCTACCAATTTCAGGCAAGTCAATGCGCCGGTTGGCACGGTGCCCTTGGGCGCAGGCAACGGCAGCCTGTGGTCAAACTCCGGCGCGCCGACCGGCACACTGACGGGCTCGGTGACCAAGGTGTTTGACGGCTCGAACACGATCAGTCTGGCGGGTGCCACCTTCGTACCGAGCAGTGGCTATCTGTTTGGCGAAACTGGCGGCAGCTTGCCTGTGGGTGCCACCGGCACCATGGCCAACCCGAACGTCGGCGTGGGTAAAGCCGTCACGGCCAGCGCATTGCCCCTTTCGGGTGTGCAGATCGTGAGCACCCTGACCACGCCCACGTACGGCTATATATTGACCAGCGCTTCGGGCAATATTGCAACGGTTACCGCCGCTCCGGTGTCCGCTGCCAGCACGATTTCACTGGATGGCAAGCGGGCTTATGACGGTACCCCCATCGTCAAGGCAGATATCTTTACCCTGAAGGGTCTGGTTGGTGCGGACACCTTAACCCTGTCGGGCAGTGGTTTCATGGCCGATAGAAATGTGGGCCCCAACAAGGCCGTGAGCCTGGGCACGCTGGCGCTGGGCGATGGTAAGGGACTGGCAAGCAATTACACCTTCTCGGGTGGCAATTTTGTGGCAACCATCACGCCTGCGAATGTCAGCATCGCCGGCCTCGCAGCCAGCAACAAGGTGTACGACGGCACGACGGCGGCGACTGTATCGACCGCTTCAGCCGCGTTGGTCGGCATCTTCGCTGGCGACAGCGTAGGCCTCAGTGGCGGCACAGGTGCCTTCAGCGACAAGAACGTGGGTAGCGGCAAAACGGTAACCGTATCAAGCTTGGCACTCACCGGTGCGCAAGCGGGGAACTACAACCTGGTCAGCAGTTCTACAGTCGCTGTGGCGGACATTTTGAAAGCAAGCATTTCTGGTGTGACCGGCATTACCGCCAGCAACAAGGTCTATGACGGAAGCACCGCCGCAACGCTGTCCACCCAAGCGGCGCAGATCACGGGCATCATCGGTGGCGACAGCGTGTCAATCCGTGGCGGCACTGGCCAGTTCAGCGACAAGAATGTCGGCCAGGG
>JANNFW010000631.1:0-8150 GCA_031380235.1 Rhodoferax sp.
GCGGGTGTCCCCCGCGTCGGCTCGGGCCGACTGCTCCTCCTTGACCCCGCTGCGCTGAGTGCGCCATCGACCTGATCCTGTTGACGCTGGAGCTAATGCATGGGAGTTTGAATTCTGACCTTTGAATTCCTACAACCGTCGCTGCTGATGAGGTTGGGGTGGGTGGCGAAGCGAAGTAAAGAAGGAGCGACTGGCCGCAGGCCGCGCGGGTGACATTCGCGTAGCTACCCACCCCTGCCTGATCGGCTCGCCCAAGCCTGAACCGGATGTTCATTCAAATTTTGGAGAAATCACTGTTTTCAAACTCCAATAAACCCAATTCGGGCAAATTAATCACTACAGTCTGGTTGAGAACTAAATGGTCAAGCGGGTATTGATCGAATCTGACAATCGAATGATCGGATTTTGGATGCGGCTTTAAGGTCACGACCCTAACCTACACACTCCAACTACCAATCCTTAGGAGTGTCAAGTGATCAACGAGAAAAGCGTTTCCAAAAAGTCGGTGCTGATGATTGTTTCCAATCCAGCGACATCACCCATCACGCAATGGCCGATCGGATTCTGGTGGGCTGAACTGTCTCCTGCATGGGTTGAATTTAACCAAGCGGGATACGACATCACCGTTGCATCGCCCCAGGGCGGTGATCTTCAAGCAGACGGTTGGAGTGACCCCGAGCATGAGAGCGGTTACTCCGCGCACGACATCACGTCGCTGGGGTTCAAAAAAGCAACACTCACCCGTGAAAAAATCAAGAACACGCCAAAAATATCGTCGCTGGAGATGGCAGATTTTGACGCGATCTTCATCGTGGGTGGACAAGGCCCCATGGTCACAATGATCAACGATGCTGAGCTGCAAAAATTCGTCGCGGCTTTCTACGAAACCGGCAAGATCACATCAGCGGTCTGTCATGGAACCTGCGTGCTGTTAAAAACAAGGCTGTCCAGTGGCGACTTGCTGGTAGAAGGAAAAACATGGACGGGCTTCGCAAACTCTGAAGAGCGGTACGCCGAAGGCGCTGCGGGCATGAAGATCCAGCCTTTCTGGATTGAAGACGAAGCCAAAAAAATCAAAGATACCAACTTCATCACCGGCGGATTACTCGCGGAGTTTGCGGTACGCGATGGAAACCTGATTACTGGTCAGCAGCAAGTCTCCAGCGCAGCCACCGCGCGCAAAGTGATTGAAGCGCTCGGTCGTTGAGTTCGAATTTAACCAATCTACCAGGAGAAAACCAGATGAGCGTTCTAAAACAATTGGCTTTAGGTGCGGCGGTATCCGCCTTAGCATCGCCCGCTTTGGCGGATACCTTCGTGATCGTCCACGGTGCATTTCAAAATGCGCAAAGCTGGGAAGGGGTGTCAAAGTCCTTACGAGCCAAAGGGCACACCGTTGTTGCAGTCGATCTGCCTGGCAGGAACGCCCAAGGCGCTGAAGCCAAGGCTGTTTCCATCGCGCAGTATGCAGAGGCGGTTGGCGCAGTCGTCAAAGGTCAAAGTCAACCCGTCACCTTGATTGGCCACAGTTTTGGCGGCATAACGATCTCACTGGTGGGTGCGGCCATGCCAGAAAAAATCAAAACCCTGGTGTATGTTGCAGCCTATGTGCCCGTGTCCGGTGACTCGATGCAATCACTGGCATCGGGTGACAAACACAATGGATTCACACAAAAGAGTTTTGTGGTATCTCCTGACTACAGCTTCGCTACGATTCTGGATGAGGACCGTGTGCGTCTGTTCATCAACGACGGGCAGCCAGAGCAACAAAAAGCCGTTGCTGAATCGATGCTGCGCGAACCGCTGGGGCCGATTGCTACAAAAGTAGACATTGCGCCAGATAAGCTCGACGCGATCGCAAAAGCCTATGTTCGCACCACCCTGGACAAAACGGTGTCACCGACTATCCAGAACATGTTGATACAGCGAGCGGGTATCAAAAAGATTGCGGATATTGAAGCCGGGCATTCACCACAGATCAGTCAATCAGCGAAGCTTACTGACATCATCATTGCACTTTCTAAATAGGTCAGTTCATCATGGGAAATTTAGGTTTACTGGTATTTGCCTTGGTGGCCGGCGCGCTGGTTCCGCTGCAACTGGCTTTCAATGGCCAGCTAGGCGGTGTGACCAAAAATGCATTCAGCGCCAGCCTGGTTGTTTTCTTGGTGGGCACCGTCGCCTTGAGCGCCATCTTGCTGGTGATGCGTCCCCAATTGCCCAGCTTAGAACAACTACTGACTGCCCCCAAGACGATCTGGCTGGGTGGCCTGATAGCAACTTTTTACATTATTGCGGTCGTCACCATCACACCGCGACTGGGTGTGGGGTTAACAGTCAGTCTGATATTGGTAGGGCAGCTGTGCGCGGGGCTGCTGCTCGATCACTTGGGTGCTTTCGGCAACCCACAGCATAATTTCACTTTGCTGCGTGCTGCGGGTCTGGCAATGATGATTGGAGGTATCGTTCTGATCACCAAATTTTGATCGGTGGCACCGCCTCCACGAAACGTGTAAGACAAACAAGCGGAGTGAAAAGATGGAATCGTTTGCTGGCGACTTGAGCCAAATGAAGAGAACGCCTTTGCTGGCCGAGCATGTGGCGGCGCTGCGCCAGATCGGCACAGAAGTTACTTTGGCTAAAGGAGCAATGATTGGAAAAGTCGGTGACCGGCTGCTCCAAATGCATTACCTCATCACGGGCGAGGTGGAAATTGTTGACCCCGTCACCCTTGAGCGCTACCTGCCGAACTCGCTTGGACCCAACCAGTTCACGGGGGAGATTTCGTTCTTGAGTGGCGGCGCTCAAACCCTGGCGCTCAGGGCAGCGCAAGACGTCACTGCCATTGCACTAGACCGCGAACCGCTGCTTGCATTGATGGCGAACATTCCAGAAATGTCAGATGTAATTTTGAGTGTGTTGGCCGCACGTCGGCGCAGGCAGGTCGAATTTGGCGATAGTGCGCTCAGCCTGATTGGAGCGGACGAAGACAAAAATATCGCACGCATCGCTGTATTCGCGAGCCGTAACAAAATCCCCTATAAATCGGCTCGAATCGGTAGCCCTGAAGCCAAGCTTTTTTGTCAAGGCTGCGGCGGGGCGGCGGATCGACCCAGTGTCATCTTGGGTGGTTCTCAGGTCATGCTTGACCCATCGCCGTTAAAGCTGGCACAGCTTCTCTCGCTTGATTTGAGAATAGAAGACGGCTTGGTGTTTGACACCCTGATTGTTGGCGGTGGGCCGGCTGGCGTTTCAGCAGGTGTCTATGCTGGCGCAGAGGGTTTAACGGCGCTGGTCATAGAAGACATCGCAATTGGCGGTCAAGCGGGTACATCCAGCCGCATCGAAAACTACATGGGGTTTCCTACCGGAATCTCTGGGGCTGATCTGGTGTGGCGCGGCGAAATTCAAGCCATGAAGTTCGGGTGCAGGTTTGCGATGCCGCACCGGGTCAGCGCACTCGTCAAAAGAGAAGACGGCATCTTTGAGGCGACCGTGGATGACAGTACAAAGGTGTGTGCAAGATCAGTCGTGATCGCGACAGGTGTCCAATACAGTCGCCTTCCCATCCAAGGGCTTGAGCAACTGGAGGGTTCTGGCGTGTTCTACGCCGCCACCGAAATTGAAGCCCGTTACAGCCGGGGCACAGACGCCGTTGTGGTGGGCGGCGGAAATTCTGCCGGACAGGCTGCGATGTACCTTGCTCGTGCTGCAAGACATGTGCATTTGCTGGTGAGGGGCACGTCTCTGGCCGCTTCGATGTCTGAATACCTCAGCAAGCGTCTTCAGGCAGATGCCGCAATCACTATCCACTATGAAACTGAGATCGCGAAGCTGCATGGTGAGCAGAGACTTTCACACGTCACGGTCGCGACCAAAGGGGGCATTGCCAAAGGCGGGCAGGAACATGACATCCCAAGCCGTGCCGTCTTCATGATGGTTGGTGCCATTCCACACACTCAATGGTTATCGGGCTTGGTCGACCTGGATAAAAGAGGATTTGTAGTAACGGGTGATTCCGTTAAAGCCACATCTGCCTATGGCACATCTTGCCCTGGAATTTTCGCGGTAGGCGACGTTCGGGCCGGGTCAGTGAAACGCGTGGCATCGTCAGTTGGGGAGGGTTCGGTCGTGATTTCTAAAGTGTGGGATTACGTGAAAACGGGTGCTGCCTGAGATTCAGTTCAGTTTAACGTTTGAAAGTACTTGTCCAAGCTAGCGAGACCGATAAATGGAAGGCGCACTGCCCATGGTCTTGCTAAACGCCGCGGAGAAATGCGAAGGGCCAGCAAAGCCGCACAGGTAGGCGATTTCTGTAATGGCCAAGGCCTTGTTGCGCAGCATGCGACGGCTGTGCTCAATTCTTCGCAGCATCAAATACTGATAGGGTGCATATCCGGTGGCCGATTTAAACGATCTTCCAAAATGCACGGGTGACATCATTGCAATGGCTGCCAGCTCGGTGATCAGCAGGGGCGCACCAAAATTGATTTCAATGTAATCAACCACCCGCGCCAAACGGCGGTTATCCAGTGTTGGGGCAGATACGAACCGCTGAATGTCCTGCGCTTCAACCATCATCACGCCGAGCAAGGCAATGACGTGTGCATCGATCAGCAGGTTATTGGCGGGCCCGCCAATCTTCATGGCGTTCCACATCCCGCTTAAGTGCGCCAAACCTCTCGAATCGCTGGAAAATCGCGCGTAAAGTGATCGAAATGGATCGTCAAAAATGCCCACATTGGCCAATTGCTGATGAACAACAGGCGTGGGGATACAAGCGCATAACACGGTGTGCCTCGCTTGAATCCTGAAATGACACTCCTGCTGCATGGGCTGCGGGCCAAACACGCCACCGCGCATCTCAGACGCTTTTGTCCATCCATCACCAAAATCAAGTTCAGCTTTTCCGGTGGCTTTGACAACACCTACGATGGTGAGCTGGGCAAAGGGTGGATCAACGAGTTCGTGCCCGTCTTGTTCAACCTCCGCCATCCCGATATCAAAACTACCCCCACTGCGATGCTCTTGTGGAAATTGCGCGTACGCAGAGTTCTGGTAAAACTCAGTGAACGAGGTGAATTCGGTGGATGATTTGACCGTGGTTTCCATGGCATTGGTTCGCTGTGGTCAGGCAATCACGCCACCTCCAGGGCCCCACGTTTAATCTGATCCCGCTCCAGCGACTCAAACAGCGCTTTGAAATTGCCTTCACCAAAGCCTTCATCGCCCTTGCGCTGGATGAATTCAAAGAACACGGGCCCAAGCTGTGTTTGCGAGAAGATTTGCAGCAGCAGGCGCGGCGTGCCCGGCCCTGAAGCCCCTTCGGTAGCGTCGGTGGAGCCGTCCATCAAAATGCCGCGCGTTTGCAGTTCAGCCACCGGCTGGCCGTGGCCGGGCAAACGGCCCTCCAGCATGTCGTAATAGCTCTCGCTGGGTGCCGACATCAACGGTACGCCGGCCAGGGCCAAGCTGTCCACGGTCGCCAGCAGGTCATCACAAATCATCGCGATGTGCTGAATGCCCTCGCCGTTGAACTTCATCAAATACTCTTCAATCTGCCCACCGCCCTGGCGCGATTCTTCATTGAGCGGGATGCGGATTTTCCCATCGGGCGCGGTCAGCGCCTTGGACGTGAGGCCGGTGTATTCGCCCTTGATGTCGAAGAAGCGAATCTCGCGGAAGTTGAAGAGCTTGGTGTAATAGTCCGCCCAGAATGCCATGCGGCCCCGGTAGACGTTGTGGGTCAAATGGTCGATCAACTTCAGGCCGTGGCCCACCGGGTGGCGATCCACGCCCTCGACAAACAGAAAGTCGATGTCGTAAATCGATTTACCGTCTTCAAATCGGTCAATCAAATACAGCGGTGCGCCGCCAATGCCTTTGATGGCGGGCAGGTTCAATTCCATCGGGCCGGTGGGGATTTCAACGGGCTGCGCGCCAAGTTCGAGAGCGCGCGCGAAGGCGTGATGCGAATCCTTCACACGAAATGCCATGGCGCAGGCGCATGGGCCGTGCTCTGCGGCAAAGTAGCCCGCCAAGCTTTTCGGTTCGCGGTTGACGATGAAATTGATATCGCCCTGGCGGTACAGCACCACGTCTTTGCTGCGGTGCTTGGCCACCAAGGTGAAGCCCATGCGCTCGAAAATGGGCTCCAGCAAGCCCGCCTGGGGCGAGGCGAATTCCACAAACTCAAACCCCATCAGGCCCATGGGGTTTTCGAATAAATCAGTCATCTGAGAACTCCTAGATTTAGATGACCGCAACTTTACGCTAAAGCCCTCCCCCGGAGTTTCTACAGCGCTTTATAGGCAGCCCGCTCAAACGCCTCATACGTCGCTGCGTAGCGTGGCTCGATAAAGGGCAGAGACTGCGTCATCAGCACGCCAGCCAGGTCAGACTTCGGGTCAAACCAATAGTGGCTATTGAGCACACCCGCCCACCCTTGAGAGCCCGAGCGGCGCATACCCGGAATATCTTCGTCAAACCGCATGAAGCCCAAGCTGTGAGACTTGCGCTTACCAGGGAAAAAGTCGACATCGGCAGTGATGGGAGGCGCAGTCGAAGTGAGATACGGAATCGGTGTGGTGCCAATATGATTTTGAAGCATGGTTTGCACAGATGCCTCACTCAAAATGCGTGCGCCATCCAGCGTGCCTCTATTCAAGAACATGCGCAGGAACCGCATGTAATCAGGCGCGGTCGAATACAGCGCATGGCCCATGCCGTAAAACTCAGGATTGGAGGGCGGTGCCAGCGCAAAGTCAGCAAATTTGCCGTCTTCACCGCGAATGTTCACACCCGCCAGGCGGGCTGCCATGTGATCCTCGACTTCAAACGCGGTGTCGCTCATTTTGAGCGGGCCAAAAATCTCTTCTTTGCAGAACTGGTCAATCCGGCGTCCATCGACCTTCTCGACCATTTGGCCAAGCCAGTCGATGCCAATGCCGTAAGCCCAGCGCTCGCCAGGGTCGAACATCAGTGGGTAGTTCAGCGACACTTTCAGGCCAGACAAAATGGTGGGATGCTGGGTCATCTCCAAGTACTTGGGCACGTCCGGGTTCCAAAACTCATAGGCCAAGCCCGAGGTGTGGGTGGCCAGATGGCGCAAGGTGGCTTTGACGCGGGGCGCGCGCATTTTGGGGCCATCTGGGCCAAAACCGTCAAACACTTTCATGGCGGCGAACTCAGGCAGGATGCTTTCCACCGTGGTGTCAGGCGAGAGCTTACCCCGCTCGATCATGATCATCGCCGCCGTACTGCCGACCGCCTTGGTCTGCGAAAAAATCCGAAATACGGTGTTGGCTGCGGCCGCTTTGCCCGGGCTGCTTTCACCTGCGGCACCTTGCCACGTAACGCCCGCTGAATTGCCCGTCATGGCCACTAAAAATGGCGCGTCTTGCCGGGCCACTGCGCCACTCATAACCGAATCCAACTCTGCCATAGCTGTCTCCTGGGTGTGCCATGCGAATCGAAATAGAACGCGATTGACACCAAATTATTCTAAGCAAGTAGTTTGCTCAACACAACAGCAGCAAGAATAATCGCCAAATGGAATTGCACCTGAGGTGCGACACTAGCGTCCCATCAAATCAAAGAGGAACTGATCCATGTCCAAAGCCATCCGCATTGACCGCAACGGCGGCCCCGAAGAAATGAAACTCGTTGATGTCACGGTCGGCGAGCCCGGCCCCGGCGAGATTCGCATCCGCCACAAGGCAGTGGGGCTGAACTTCATTGACGTTTACCAGCGCTCGGGCTTGTATACCTTGCCGATGCCATTGCAGTTGGGTATGGAGGGCGCGGGCGTGGTGGAGGCCGTAGGCGATGGGGTGACGCATCTGAAAGTGGGCGACCGCGCCGCCTACGCCAGCAACCCACCGGGCAGCTACAGCGAGGTGCGCGTGATGCCCGCCAAGTGTGTGTGCAAGCTGCCGGATGCGATCTCGTTTGAGACGGGTGCGGCAATGATGCTTAAAGGACTGACCGCGCAATACTTGCTGAAGCGTACCTTGCCCCAGGGCGGCTTGCAGGCTGGCGATTTCGTGCTGTTTCACGCGGCGGCGGGCGGCGTGGGCTTGATCGCCTGCCAATGGGCCAAGGCGTTGGGCTTGCAGTTGATTGGTACTGCAGGCTCTGATGCCAAGTGC
>JANNFW010000633.1:0-4225 GCA_031380235.1 Rhodoferax sp.
CTGATCTGGACCGATCCGGTAAAGCCGGATTGCTGGTTTGTCGCTTCAAACCGCTGGGTGTCGTAGCTGGGTGAAACCTGCGCCGATTCAGCGATGATCACGCGCCCGGCTGGATCACGGGTGATGTGGCTTGCCGTCAACCCGTTGGGATTTGTCAGCACGCGGCGTTCGTAGCGGAAGAGCGCAGCTCCCGCAGGCGCGCGCTGGATAAACGTGTCACCGCGGTACACCAGGGTCCCTGCGGTCTCAGCAGACCCTTGCAGGGCCTCTAATTTGGTATAAGCCGCTGGGCCTGCCTGGGCTGCTGTCCATAAGCATGCGGCTAAAAAGACACTGTGTGCGGGGCGAAAGACGAGAAAGTTCATGGGTGGTCTCCTTGGGTAAGAAAGCGGGTGCAATCAGTACGAGGAATGTAGGCTGACGGTCACACGAGAAACAGGTGCAATCTGCAAAGAGACCCTTGCTGGATTGCGAATAATCGAACGGGCTACTACAGGGCTGGGTCAGTAGCAGTCACTGGCGATTGGCGTGGATTAAGCTATCAGTCCCGCCACCCATCCAACGCCGACTCGCCTCGCCCACCCCATGGACAACACCCCCTACCAAAAATACCAAACTCTCAACATCACCCGCCGAGGCCAAGACGGCACCGTGCTGGACATTCAAATGCGCGCCGATGGCCCTGGCGGCAACGGCAAGTTGCCTACATCCGGCCACGCTGGGCATTGGGAGCTGAGCGAGATCTGGCGTGACGTGGGCGCGGATGACACCGTACGATGCGCCGTGCTGCGCGGCGACGGTATGGGCTTCTCGGGCGGTGGCGATCTGGCCTTGGTGCAAGACATGGCGGATGACTTTGCCGTGCGCGCCCGCGTGTGGAAAGAGGCGCGCGACCTGGTCTACAACGTGATCAACTGCGACAAACCGATTGTGAGCGCCATGCACGGCCCAGCGGTCGGTGCCTGGCTGGTGGCAGGCCTGTTAGCCGACATCTCCATCGCCACCAAAACCGCCAAGATTGTCGATGGCCACACCCGCCTGGGCGTGGCGGCGGGCGACCACGCAGCCATCGTCTGGCCGCTGTTGTGCAGCATGGCCAAGGCCAAATACTATTTGCTGCTGTGCGAGCCCATCAGCGGCGAAGAGGCCGAGCGCATTGGCCTGGTGTCTCTGGCCGTGAATGACGACGAACTGCTGCCGCGCGCGTACGCCGTGGCCGACAAACTGGCCGCTGGCAGCCAAACCGCCATTCGCTGGACCAAGTACGCGCTGAACAACTGGCTGCGCCAGGCTGGGCCAAATTTCGACACCTCGCTGGCGCTGGAGTTCATGGGCTTTGGCGGGCCGGATGTGCGCGAAGGCGTGGCATCTCTGAAAGAGCGCAGAACACCAAAATTCACATAGCTATCGAGGCAAATCATCAAGGTTTACCTAACTTTACCGCCGCTTCAAGCATCGTTGTGACAAGCACACTGCTTGGGTACTAGACTGCAATTTGTATGAGCCAACACCTGTTGATGATCGAAGACGATGCCCGCCTGGCCCAGATGGTGGCGCAATACTTGGGGCAATCGGGCTATGGGGTGAGCCACGCGGCCACGGCTCAGTTGGGCTTGGCGCAGTTGCAGGACGCGCACGTCAATCCAGTGGATCTGGTCATTCTCGATTTGATGCTGCCGGATGTGGACGGGCTGGAGGTGTGCCGCCGCATCCGCGCTTTGCCCGGTGCTGCCGCCCATGTGGCGGTGCTGATGCTGACGGCCAAAGGCGACCCCATGGACCGCATCATCGGCCTGGAGATAGGCGCTGACGACTACCTGCCCAAGCCGTTTGAGCCGCGTGAGTTGCTGGCCCGCGTGCGCGCCGTGCTGCGCAGGCGTACGGACGGCAGCAAAGCGGAAGGAGCCGCCGCGCAAATGCACTTTGGCAGCCTGGTGATTGACCGCGATGCCCGCACTGTGAGCGTGGCAGGTGTTTCCTGCGAGCTGACCTCGTATCAGTTTGATTTGCTGGCAGCCTTGGCCGAGCGCGCCGGCCGAGTGCTGACGCGCGACCAGATCATGGAGGCCGTGCGCGGGCGCGAGCTGGATGCGTTTGACCGCTCCATCGACGTGCACATGGGCCGCATCCGCGCGGCCATCGAGGTCGATGCCAAAGTGCCAAAACGCATTTTGACGGTGCGCGGTGTGGGCTACGTGTTTGCGCGTCAGCAAGACTAAAGCCAGTCCTAAAACCTGTCGTTTAAGCCCTCCATGAGCACGCCGTTTCATCAACGCCTGTACCTGCGCATCTGGTTTGCGGTGGTGGCCGCGATTGCGATGGTGACGCTGATTGCAAGCTGGCTGTGGCAGATGGATGCGGAGCGCAACCGGGCCGAGCGCGAGCGCGAGCGCGCCGAGCGGCCGGGGCGGGAGATTGTGGTGCGAAACCAGGCTGGCGAGATTCTGGGGCAAGCCCCGATACGCATTGCGCGTGTTCCAGGACAAGGCGGGCCAGAATTTTTGGTGGCGATGAAAGATGGTTCCACGTTGATCGTGCAGCTACCCCGGCCCAACCGCCCTCTAAGTGCAACCGGTTCCGTGGGCGCGCAAGGTTCTGCAGGTGCGTTGGAGCGTGCAGGCGCAGCCCGCCAGCTTGGGCTGCCCTTCAGCTCGGCGTGGATGCTGGCTTTTTTGGCGGTAGCCGTCGCCGTGGGCACCTACCCTATCGTGCGCCGCCTCACCAAGCGGCTGGAGGCGGTGCAATCCGGCGTGGAGCGCTGGGGCAGGGGCGATCTGTCAACCCGGCTGGTCGAAGATGGGCGGGATGAGGTGGCCTTTTTGGCGCAGCGCTTCAACCACTCGGCAGAGCAGATTCAAACCCTGTTGACCGATCAGAAGGCGCTGCTGGCCTCGCAAACGGCCTTGCTGGCATCGCAAAAGTCACTCTTGGCAAACGCCTCACATGAATTGCGCTCGCCCTTGGCGCGCATCCGCATGGGACTTGAGCTGATGGCCCCCACGCTTGCCGCCAGTCCGACACAGCAGAGAAGCCTCAAAGACGAACTCAACCGCAACATCAGCGAGCTGGATCAGTTGATTGAAGAGATCCTGCTGGCAAGCCGCCTGGATGCGCAGGAGGCTGATCTGGGCACGGTGGAATCAGTCGATCTGATGGGCCTGGCCGCTGAGGACTGCGCGCGGGTGGGTGCGCAGCTGGATGTGCAGACTGCGCGGTCTCAAGAACTGGTGGTCAAAGGCGTGGCCAAGCTGCTGCGCCGCGCCCTGCGCAATTTACTGGAGAACGCGGGCCGCTACGGCGCGGGCGAGATCACCGTGAACCTGCGCACGATGCAACGCGATGCGCTGATCACCGTGTGTGATCGCGGCCCCGGTGTGCCGGTTGCGTACCAGGAGCGCATTTTTGAGCCGTTCTTTCGCCTGCCTGGGGCTTCGGAACAAAGCGGCGGCGTGGGTTTGGGGCTGTCCTTGGTGAAGTCCATCGCTGCCCGCCACGGGGGCTCTTTGTCGTGCGAGAACCGACCGCAAGGCGGTGCTTGCTTCGCCATTCGCCTGCCGTTGCAACCCGTAACAAATCCACTCGCTCATTAGCGGCGTTTTTGTAGGTTTTGCGCCGAATTTGCGTGTTTCATACCCCAATTGGGGGATGACAACAGGCGTTGCGGCAATCTACAGTCTCCCCACTGCTGTCACAGTGCATTGTCGATTCAAGGTTGACTCAGAATCGAACCCGTTTTTGCCGGTAACAAGGGCAACACCGCGTTTCCAACGACGTCCCCCCTGGGGACTTTGACAAAGCCGCCCGGCCTTACAACCGGACGGCTTTTTTTTGTGTTCGAGGCGTGCGCGCAATAATGAAAAAAATGTTTTAGGGTAATAATTTGCTATGTTATAAATAGCTGTTTATGCATATTACCCGGGAGCTAGGTGCCGATTTTATCGATATATTTTCGATTTTTGGTGATTTTTGCTGATAAATTAACTCAAGGGTTAATTTTATTGAAAACCGAGCCTGATGTGACATCGTTCAGGCAGCGCATGTGCCCCTGCGCCTGCGTGAGCGGACAGACCCGCTCAAAGCATGGCGCGCAATCCAGCGGCGGCTGGTACGCCAGGTCATTTTTGAGCCACAGCACCTGCGCGCGGTCGCTCAAAGGCGGTGTGTGCAGCGGACTGCTGGAGCCAAAAATCGCCACCTGCGGCACGCCAAACGCAGCCGCGACGTG
>JANNFW010000230.1:0-1629 GCA_031380235.1 Rhodoferax sp.
GCATGCTGCTGGACTTGGCGTTTGCTCAAGCGCAAAAGGCGGTGACCTATGTGGAGTGACGACAGCATGCGCGCGAACCCCGTGCCAAGCCAAGCTCAGCAAAAGGGTTTGAGCGGCGAGCGATTCCTGCGAATCGAAAAGCTGGGCAAGTCGTTTGTAGCGGACAAGCCGGTCTTTGCCGATGTGTCGTTCACGCTGGACAAAGGCGAGTTCGTCTGCATCATCGGCCATTCAGGCTGCGGTAAAACCACCATCCTCAACGTGTTGGCCGGCCTGGATACCGCAACGCAGGGCCACGTGTTCATGGATGGCCGCGAGGTGATTGGCCCCAGCCTGGAGCGTGGTGTCGTATTTCAAAGCCATGCCCTGATGCCTTGGCTCACGGTACGCCAAAACATCGCGTTTGCCGTGAAATCACGTTGGCCCGATTGGTCGGGTGCCGATACCCAAACGCATGTGGAAAAATTCGTCGCCATGGTCGGGCTGACGGCTGCCATCCACAAGAAGCCCAGCCAGTTGTCAGGCGGCATGAAGCAGCGAGTCGGCATTGCGCGCGCTTTCTGCATCGCCCCCAAAATGCTGCTGCTGGACGAGCCTTTTGGCGCGCTGGATGCGCTCACCCGAGGCACGATTCAAGACGAACTGATGAGCATCGTGCGGCAAACCCAGCAAACCGTGTTCATGATCACCCATGATGTGGACGAGGCAATCTTGCTGGCCGACCGCATCCTGCTGATGAGGAACGCGTTTGATCCACTGCACAGCAGCTCCGCCAGCGAACCGAACGTCAGCTACGTGCCTGGCGGCATTGCAGAAGTCTTCGTTAACCCGCTACCCAAAGAGAGAAGCCGCGCCACCTTGCATCACCTGGACGGCTATTACGAGCTGCGTAACCGCATCGTTGATTTCTTGGTGCTGCGCGCAGTGGCGCATTGAGCTCGCAAAACCATCTCACACTTCAATTTCTCCCCTCAGTCTTTCAAACCTCAATTCAAAAATCGGAGTCAGCATGAATCGCATGGATGTCACAGAAAAAATAATCTCCACCAAAGTATCCAAGGGCATTACCTGGGACAGCGTGGCCAAAAAAGTGGGCTTAAGCAAAGAGTGGGTCACCGCCGGTTGCCTGGGCCAGATGACCTTTGACGACAAGCAGGCCAAAATCATCGGCAAGATATTTGGCTTGAATGCTGAGGAGCAAAAGTGGCTGCGAGTGGTGCCCTACAAAGGCTCACTGCCCACCCCTGTGCCCACCGATCCGCTGATCTACCGCTGGTATGAAATCGTCAGCGTCTATGGCACCACCATTAAAGAGCTGATCCACGAAGAATTTGGCGACGGCATCATGAGCGCCATCGACTTCAGCATGGACATCGTGCGTCAACCCGACCCCAAAGGCGACCGCGTCAACGTGGTGTTGTCGGGCAAATTCCTGCCGTATAAGCAATACTGAAGAAGCCGTACTGAAGCCGATGGAAGTCAAACCCCCGCTGCCGCCTTTCACCGCCGAGACGGCAGCGCAGAAAGTGCGCATGGCCGAAGACGCCTGGAACTCGCGCGACCCCGCGCGCGTGGTGCTGGTCTACACCCCCGACACGCGCTGGCGCAACCGGGTTGAGTTTCCGGTGG
>JANNFW010000636.1:0-7679 GCA_031380235.1 Rhodoferax sp.
GGGCGGCGCATGACGCTCTTGGCCACCAGTTTTGACGGCATTGTGCGCCACCAGCCACGCCTGGTCGTTTGGCGACGAACCTGGAGCCACATCATCGAATGCCGCCGCTGCCGCGACGAAGATCCGCTGGACTTCCCCAGCGCCATCTGGAGCCGTGGCTGGGTGATGCAACGGCTAAGTCGCCCTTTAAGCGCAGGCGTGAGCGGCCCCGAGGCAGACCGGCGCGTGCATCTGCGCGAGCTGCTTGATGCGAGAATCCGCGCCAGTTCTGAAGGCTTTCCATCCTCTGTTTTGGGCTTGTAAAGCGGTGCTTGAGGGCCTGTAGTGCAACGTCAAAGTCGAAAGAAAACGAGGGTTTTCCCGAAAATACACAAGTACACGCTATAATCTGAGGCTAAGCAAATATGCTTAAGCAGTTTGCTCCGGTCTTTGCCGCCAGTCTGCATCGGTAATTTTGCGGAAATTGGTTTTATTTATTCACTTTTTTACTGGGTACATCCAATGAACAAATCACTCGTTTTGGTAGCCGTTATTGCTGCTGCTGCTCTGGCTGCCTGTGGCAAAAAAGAAGAGGCTCCAAAAGTCGTCGCTCCTGCAGCTGCTGTCGTGGCTCCTGTTGTTGAAGCGGCTAAAGACGCTGCTTCCGCCGCCGCTGGCGCTGCAACTGCTGCTGCAACCACCGCTGTGGATGCTGCCAAAGACGCAACCGCTGCTGCCGCAACTGCAACCACCGCTGCTGCTGATGCTGCCAAAGGTGCTGCTACGGTTGCCGTTGACGCTGCTGCCGATGCTGCCAAGAAGGCTGCTGAAGCCGCTGCCGCTGCTGCGACCAAGAAGCCTTAATTGACCGCTTGATTGTTTCCTCAGGCTTGGGTGGCCCTGCCAATCAGGGTTTTCTAAAGCTTTGCGTCAATGTAAAAGAGCCACCTTCGGGTGGCTTTTTGCATGGGGCTGCATCGGGTACAGATTACACGCTGATCCAGTCGCAGCCCTCATCTTGCGTCGCCACGCCAATGTCTGCCTGCGCACGCCCCATTGCCAGCGCGACGGCCTCGCGCGCGAGCTCGGGCCGATTATTTTGGCGGCTCAAATGCGCTGCGATGACATGGTTCAGCCCCGGGTGGTCAAGCGATTGAGCAATTTGCGCCGCATCCACATTGGACAGGTGGCCAAATCGCCCGCCCACTCGCTGTTTCAAAAACGCTGGGTAAGGCCCCGCAGCCAGCATCTGCGCATCGTGATTGCATTCCAGCAGTAGTGCGTGGCAACCCGCCAAGTAGGCCAAAACGTGCGGTGTCGCGTGGCCCAAATCAGTCAACACGCCGAGCTTGCGGTTGCCGTCGCTGCAACTGAGCTGCAATGGCTCGCGTGCGTCGTGCGGCACGGTGAATGGCGTGATCTGCAGCTCGCCCAAGTCGATGCAGATGCCATCCTGCGCGAGCCGCAGCATGCCGTCAAAGTCGCTTTCACTGGCTCTTTCGCCCGCTGCTAGGTGCGTGCCAGTGCTCATCCACACGGGGGTGCGGTGGCGCACGGCCAAATGGCGCGCACATCCGATGTGGTCGCTGTGTTCGTGCGTGATAAAAATTGCATCAAGCTGCTGCACGGCAAGGCCTGCAAGGCCCAAGCGCTCCAGCAACATCTTGGGCTTCAGGCCGCAGTCAATTAGCACACGTTTAACGTGGGCACCGCTGCCTGCTTCAACCACCGTTGCATTGCCTGAGCTGCCACTGCCCAGGCTTTTGAACCTCAACATGGTGCCCTTCAGATAAGACTCAACGCAGATCCAATGCAGTTTTAACGCAAATCGTCGGCAATGATTTTCAGAATGCGCTGGGCGTTGGCTGAGTTTTCTGCGCCACCTTCGGCATTCAGCACGGCCACCGTGCTGGCCTCGCCCTGGGATTGCACGGTGATTCGGTATTTAAGTGGCGCAGCGACTGGCGTGCTGCTGAAGAATTTTGCGAAGAAGCCAGGCTCAGACTTGGCTGAATTGGGCTCGACGTAGCGCACGAAATACGTGCCTTTAGCACGATCGCGGTCTTCCACGGTAAAGCCGGTGCGATCCAACGACAAGCCTACGCGACGCCACGCACGCTCGAAGCCCTCGTCGATTTGCACCACCGGTTGGCCGTTCACGGTTGACACTTTGGAGGTAGTTTTGACGGTCTCCACCACGACAGCTTTTGCCGTCTCAGCAGGCGCACCCAGACGCACCATCAAGCGGCGCAAAAACTCGGTTTCCAGCTCGGGGTCGGCAGCGCGAGGGGTCCAAACGGTTTGGTCTTTTTGCGTGCTGTTGCCATAGGTCTCGACCATGCCGCGATGGCTGATGTAAATCTCGGTGGCACCCGACGAGTTGCGCTCCAGGCGCGTGCGAAACTTGTCGCGCTCACCGGTGGAATACAGCGCGTCAAACACCTTGCCAATCGTGTTGCGGATGAAGTCTTGCGGCAATTTGGCCCGGTTTTCCGCCCAATCGGTCTCCATGATGCCGATGTTGGTCTGGTTCAGCGTCAGCAGAAAGCCGTTTTCCTGCCAGAAGTCTTTCAACGTGTCCCACAGCTGCTCGGGTGGGCGGTTGACCACCAGCCAGCGCTGGTTGCCCAGGCGCTCGATACGGACATCACCCAAGCTGGTCGCGGCAGTGCCCACGTTCACGGGTGTTTTGCCGACGTCCAAAGACGAAGCGCTGACCGATCCGCCAGGAATGTTGTAGCGAGTGTCTTTGGACAGTTGGGTCAAGTCCGGTGGCACTTCCAGCGAAGGCGCTTTGCCAGCGCTTTTGTAGTCGATCCGATCGCCCTCCAGCACGGAGCACGCGCCCAACGAGAGGGAAATTGCAAGGGCTGGCAGGCACAATCGCGCCAGGCTGGGAGAGTTTTTCACTAAGGTTTCCTCAAAAATCAAGTGCGAAGTTTATCCGTCAGGCATCGAGCAGGCCGGCTGCTCGCAAGGCCTGCGCCAGCGGTAACTGGTTGGCGGCGGTCAAAGGGGTCATCGGCAGGCGCATGGTGGCACCGCACAGCTTCATTTGCTCCATCGCCCATTTGATGGCAATGGGGTTCGGTTCAACAAACAAATACTTGTGCACAGGCAGCAGCTTCATTTGAATCTTCATCGCCTCGCGCGCGTTACCCGCAATGGCCGCCACGCACAGCTCGTGCATCAACTTTGGCGCGATATTGGCCGTGACGCTTACGTTGCCGTGGCCGCCACACAGCATCAAAGCCACCGCGCTGCCATCATCGCCGGAGTAAATGGCGAAGCCTTTGGGTGCTTCGCGAATCAACCATTGCGCGCGCTCAATGTGGCCCGTCGCTTCCTTAATGCCCACAATGCCCGGCACCTGGGCCAGTCGCATCACCGTCTCGTGCGCCATATCGGCCACGCTGCGGCCCGGCACGTTGTACAGCACCATGGGCAGGTCAACCGCTTCGGCGATGGTCTTGAAATGAAGGTACTGGCCTTCTTGCGTGGGCTTGTTGTAGTAAGGCACGACTTGCAAGTGGCAATCAGCACCGACTTGCTTGGCAAAGCGTGTCAGCTCAATCGCCTCGGCGGTGGAATTCGCACCGCAGCCCGCCATGATTGGCACTCGCTTCGCGCCGTGCGTTTTGGATTGTTCGACCGATACGCGAATAATCTCGCAGTGTTCCTGCACGTTGACGGTGGGTGACTCGCCCGTGGTGCCGACCACGCCAATCCCGTCCGTGCCTTCGCTGATGTGCCAGTCAATCAGTTTGCGCAGTGCTGGGTAGTCCACCGCGCCATCGGGGTGCATGGGGGTGACCAGCGCGACGATGCTGCCGGTAATCTGTTGGTAAGTGCTTGTCATGTCCGGGGGTGTCAATTCAAAACGGGGGTGAAAATCACCTAACCCATTATTTTAACGAGAGTGGGTAGCGTTCTGGAAGGCGCTCTGGAGAGTCCACCGGAAAGCTCCCACGGTGCGGTGCCACGGCAACCAGCCGCTGCACAAAGCGAGCAGGCTCCGGCAAAAAGCCGTCTTCATAAGCGACCACACGCAGCGTGGGAAAAGCTCGCAGCAGTTCACCGTTTTCCAGCAGAAAGTCGGCTCGAGAGGGTTTGCCCACGGTCTCATTGCCGCGGGCAAACGTTTCGTAGATCAGTACGCCACCCGGTGCGATGCTGTGCGCCATCATGCCAAACAGGGGTCGCCACAAATAGTTTGTCACAACAACGGCATCGAAAGTACGCACCTTGTCAGCCGTCATGAATGGCCACGGGCCGTTCTCGATATCCGCCAGGACAGTCTCACCCCATGCGCTGGCAGCCGCCAAGGCCTCGGGCGAGCGGTCAACGCCGGTCACCGCATGCCCCAGTGCGGCAAAGTGCTCCATGTGGCGACCTTGTCCGCAGCCAACGTCCAGCACCGTGCCATTCAAAGGCACTAGATGCCCCCACCGGCTGACCCAAGCCGATGCTTCAGTTAAAAACAAGCCCAAACCTGATTGGCCAGCGTCACCAAAAAGTCAGGCCGCGCATACAGCGAAAACACGCCCAGCAGCACTGCAACTGCGCCCGTCCAGAGTCCAAGTTTGTGGCTTCGCTTCATCGTGATTGAACTGTTGGAATCGAGCAATGAACTTAAGCCGGCAGAGATGCGCGACTCGATGCTGGCCGGGCAATCGGCGCTTCTTTCACGGGCAAGTTGATTAACCCCGCAAAGATACCCAGCCCGATGGAGATGTACCACACCACGTCATAACTGCCGGTCTTGTCATACAGCACGCCGCCCAGCCACACCCACATGAAGGAGCAAATCTGGTGGCTTAAAAACACAAAACCTCTCAACATCGACATGTGCGCGATCCCAAATATCTGCGCTACTGCCGCGTTGGTCGGCGGCACGGTGGACAGCCACAGCAGGCCCATCACGCTGGCAAAAATATAAACACTGGTGGGCGACAGCGGGGCCAGCACAAAGATGCTGATGACCACCGCCCTGGCAAAGTAAATGAATGAAAGAATGTTCTTCTTTTGCAAGCGCTGCCCTAAAGCGCCCGCCGCGTAGGTACCAAACACGTTGAACAGCCCGATAAGTGCCAGCGCATAGCCAGCGACTTGGGGTGACAGGCCTTTGTCCTTCAAATAACTGGGCATGTGCACACCAATGAAAACCACCTGGAACCCGCAGACAAAATAACCGGCCATCAGCAACTGGAAGCTGGGATATTTGAAGGCCTCACGCAGCGCCTGCGCGATGGATTGATCGCGCTTGAGGCTGGCACCGCCCGCGAAGCCCGGCTCACGCAAACCGAATGACAGCGGCACGATCAGAAGAGCCGCCGCTCCCAGAATGACCAGTGCTGTTTGCCAGCCAAAGTTGCTGATCAGGAAGCCCTCCGCGGGCACCATCAAAAACTGGCCGAACGAGCCGGCTGCTGCCGCCACGCCCATCGCCCAAGACCGCCGCTCGGGGGCGATATTGCGGCCAATCACGCCGTAAATCACGGCATAGGTGGTGCCTGCCTGCGCCGCGCCAATCAGCACGCCAGCGGTGAGCGAGAACATCAGCGGTGTCGTCGCATACGCCATCCCCACCAAACCCAGCGCATAACAAATCGCGCCCGCCACGATCACCCGAAACGCGCCAAACTTGTCCGCCAGCATGCCCGCAAAAATGCCAGTGATCCCCCACGTTAAGTTCTGCACCCCAATCGCCAGCGCAAACGCCTCTCGCGTCCAGTTCTGCGCCTGCGTGATGGGTTGAAGCCAGAGCCCGAAGCCATGCCGGATGCCCATCGAAAGGGTGACGATGAAGGCACCGCAGATGAGAACCTGGGTGGTGGAAAGGTTTTTTTGCACGCTTTTCAAGCCTGAACTTTAGCCAAGATCGCGGATCATTGCTTGGAGGTTAACGGGTTGCGGCAATTCGTCAACTCGCAAATATGTATGAATATACAGTGAATTATAGGTGCCGCACTACAATGAGGCCCATGGCGACGAAACCAATCAGCGAATATTCAGAGAGCTCGATCCGCGTTTTGAAGGGGCTGGAGCCCGTCAAACAGCGCCCGGGCATGTACACGCGCACCGACAACCCGCTGCACGTCATTCAAGAAGTGCTGGACAACGCAGCAGACGAGGCTTTGGCAGGGCACGGCAAAAAGCTCAAAGTCGTGCTGCACACCGACGGCTCGGTGACGGTCGAAGACGACGGGCGCGGCATTCCGTTTGGCATGCACCCGGAAGAAAAAGCCCCGGTGATTGAGCTGGTGTTCACGCGCCTGCACGCGGGTGGCAAGTTTGACAAAGGCAAAGGTGGCGCCTACAGCTTCTCCGGCGGCCTGCATGGCGTGGGGGTGAGCGTAACCAATGCATTAGGCAAACGGCTGGAAGTGACCACTTACCGCGAAGGCTCCGTCGCGCACATCGTGTTTGCAGGCGGCGACGTGACCGAGCCGCTCAAAGTGCGCAAGGCGGGCGAGGGTGATCGGAAATCGGGCACCACGGTTCGAGTTTGGCCCGATGCCAAATATTTTGAGACCGCCGTGTTGCCGATGGCGGAGTTGACACACCTGCTGCGCTCCAAAGCGGTGTTGATGCCGGGCGTGACGGTGTCGCTCGTAAACGAGAAGACCAAAGACACGCAGTCGTGGATTTACAAAGGCGGTCTGAACGATTATTTGATGCAGACGTTGACGGGCGAACTGGTGATCCCGCTATTTGACGGCGAAGGCTTTGCTGATGCGCAGAACGACAACTTTGCCGACGGCGAAGGTGCTTCGTGGTGCGTTGCCTTCACTGAAGACGGCGCGCCAGTGCGCGAAAGCTATGTCAATCTGATTCCCACCAGCGCAGGCGGCACGCACGAGAGCGGGCTGCGCGATGGCTTGTTCACGGCGGTCAAGAGCTTTATCGAGCTGCATTCACTCTTGCCCAAAGGCGTCAAACTGCTGCCGGAAGATGTCTTCGCCCGCGCCAGTTACGTGCTGAGCGCCAAAGTGCTGGATCCGCAGTTTCAAGGCCAGATTAAAGAGCGGTTGAACTCGCGTGACGCGGTGCGGCTGGTGTCGAGCTTTGTGCGACCCACGCTGGAGCTGTGGCTGAACCAGCATGTTGAATACGGTAAAAAACTGGCTGAATTGGCAATTCGAGCCGCCCAAACACGCCAAAAGGCGGGCCAAAAAGTCGAAAAACGCAAAAGCTCGGGCGTGGCCGTGTTGCCCGGCAAATTGACCGACTGCGAAAGTCGCGATTTGGCGCACAACGAGGTCTTTTTGGTCGAAGGCGACTCGGCCGGTGGCAGCGCCAAAATGGGCCGCGACAAGGAAAGCCAAGCGATTTTGCCCCTGCGCGGCAAAGTGCTCAACACCTGGGAAGTAGACCGCGATCGGCTGTTTGCCAACACCGAAATTCACGATATTTCTGTGGCGATTGGTGTTGATCCACATGGCCCGAATGATTCACCCGATTTGAGCGGCCTGCGCTATGGCAAGGTTTGCATTTTGAGCGATGCGGATGTGGATGGCTCGCACATCCAGGTGCTGCTGCTCACCCTGTTTTTCCGCCACTTCCCCAAGCTGATTGAAACCGGCCATGTGTTTGTGGCCCGCCCGCCGCTGTTTCGCGTCGATGCGCCTGCGCGCGGTAAAAAACTGGCGTCCAAAGCCTATGCGCTGGATGATGGCGAGCTGACGGCCATTTTGGAC
>JANNFW010000277.1:0-1776 GCA_031380235.1 Rhodoferax sp.
CTGCAAGATTTCATCGGGGCCGACGCGGGTGAGCTTGACACTTTCCATCACGGTGCGCGGCGTCAGCAGCTCCACCTTGGCGGACTGCCAGCACAGCGTGCGCAGCGACGCAATCTGCGCCGCATCCAGCGTGCTGCCAAAGTTGATCGATGAATCGGTCAACGCAGTTTTGAGCTGCCCCACGGTGTCGGCAGCCACAGGCTGCGCTGTGTCGTAATCGACTTTGGCGGTGTGGCGCTTGAGCAGTTGCGCGAAGAGCGCATCCTTCTTGGTTGCGGGTGCCGATGCCCAACTGATGCGCGCAACAGGCCTTGCATCCACCTCACGCGGTTTGAACTCGCCCTGCGGGAAAAGCTGAACCGCAGGCTCTACGCCGCGCTCGCGCAACGCGATCACCAAGGATTCCAAAAACGTGCCCTGGCTCACCACAATCTGGCGAAACCACGGATCCGTCATCGGCAGCATGCGCTCGCGGTCGATGTACAAGCTGATGGCGTTGGCTTCAGACAAATCGACCAACCACGGCTGGCGGTTGTGTGAATTGGGGGCGAGGATGGCGTAACCCAACGCCCAACGGCGCAAGTCGGCCTCAGCCCCCGGCCCCGACCACGCTTCGAGGGCTTGCGCTGGAAAGGCGCTGGACAACGCACAGCCCGAAAGGCTGGTGACGGCGGCTGCGCTGACGATGCCGCCACCGGCGACGCGGATAAAGTTTCTGCGATTCATGCGTGCGCCTTTTTGGCTGGGATTAGACAGCCGCATTGGATTTTCCATAGATCAGCCCAATCACCAGGCCACCCATACCCTGCTCGACAAACGCCCAGACAAAATCTATGGGCAGCGCCGCGTAGGGAAACTTGTAGACCCCGAACAGCACCAAGGTGTAGGGCATGAGCCAGCAGACTGCTGCCCCCAGCCCAAAGCGCAAGCCGCTCCATGCAGGTGAACGGGGCACGCCAACAAACCGCCGGTAAAGCAGCGCCATCAGCAGTGCCAGCACAACGTAGCCGAAGAAAACAAGGAGGAGGTTGGGCGGGCTTCGCAGCAGCGCTGGGTCTACGTGCGCGGCGATGAAATCGCGGGCCAGGATGCCGGTATACAGGCCCGCTAGTGAGAACATCACGGCTGACGCGGCGATGACGGCGAATAGGGTTCTCTTCATGTTTTTACTCCATTTTTTCAGATCACGGACAGCGAGGATGAACCTACGCTTCCCTTGGTAATGTCGGCTTCACCAGCAGAAAAGCCAACGACAAGAGGGCATTGTCAAAGAACCAGACGCGTTGCACAATTGTCTATTCATCAACATCAGATATTCATTCATGAATAGCAAATATGAATCGCGACTTTGACTGGAGCCTGGCCCGCACCTTTTTGGCAGCGCTTGAATCGGGCAGCCTGCTGGGTGCCGCCAAGCGCCTGGGCAGCAGCCAGCCCACGGTGGGGCGGCAGATTTCCGAGCTGGAGTCGCAACTGGGTGTGGCCCTGTTTGAGCGCACCGGGCGGGGCCTGGTGCCGACGCAAAGCGCACTGCAATTGGCGGTATCGGCCCAGGCAATGGAGGCCGCAGCGCTACAACTGGCGCGCAGTGGCTCGGGTTCGCAAAAACAGGTGAGTGGCACGGTGCGGATCACGGCCAGCCAGCCCGTGGCCTGCTATTTGCTGCCGCCTGTCTTGAACGACATGCGCCGCGCGCTGCCCGAGATTCAGGTCGAGCTTGAATCAAGTAATGTGGTGAGCAACCTGCTGCGCCGCGAGGCCGATATTGCCCTGCGC
>JANNFW010000283.1:0-9322 GCA_031380235.1 Rhodoferax sp.
CAGGCGCAACGCAGATTACCGTCATCGACATCCTCGCGCATGCGGGGGATGGTGCGGCGGAAACGGGGCGACTTACCGCGCCCATGCCCGGCAAAGTGGTGTCGTTCAGCGTGAAGGCGGGCGACAAAGTCACCAAAGGCCAAGCCCTGGCGGTGATGGATGCGATGAAGATGGAGCACACCATCGCCGCGCCTGCCGATGGCGTGGTCGGTGAGCTGCTGTTTGCGCCGGGCGACCAGGTGGCCGAGGGTGCCGAGCTGCTAAAACTGCTGGTGTGAAGCTGATTTCCTCATGATCATCACCGTCTGCTGCGCCAACACCAAAGTGTCGCCGTGGCTTGACGGCTTGCGCGCCTTGCTGCCCAGCGCTGCGTTCAGCGAATGGACACCCGGTGCCGCGTTGGCAGATTACGCGGTGGTTTGGGCACCACCGCAACAGTTCATTGACGAGCAGCATCAGCTCAAGGCGCTGTTGAACATTGGCGCTGGCGTTGACGCGCTGACCTCGCTGCGCATCCCGCCTCACATCAAACTGGTTCGCTTGGACGACGCAGGCATGTCGGTCCAAATGGACGAGTATGTTTGCCATGCAGTGATCCGGCATTTTCGAGAATTCGACGGCTACGAGGCGGATGTAAACGCGGGCAAATGGTCGTACCGCAAGCCGCGAACTCGCGCCGAGTTCCCCGTGGGCGTAATGGGTTTGGGCGTGCTGGGCGAGCGCGTTGCCCGAGCGCTTAACTCGTTTGATTTCCCGGTCAATGGCTGGAGCCGCTCGCCCAAGCAGGTTGACGGCATTCAGTGTTTCTCGGGTGCCGCCCAGTTCGACGAATTTCTGGCGATGAGCAAAGTGCTGGTCTGCTTGCTGCCCTTGACCGCGGACACGCGCGACATCATGCGGCGCGAAACCATGCTGAAGCTGCAAGCGGGCGGCTACGTCATCAATGTGGCGCGTGGCGGGCATCTGGTCGATGAAGATTTGATCGCGCTGATCGACAGCGGCCACCTCGCAGGCGCAACGCTGGATGTGTTTCGCACCGAGCCGCTGCCGCCATCCCATCCGTTCTGGCAGCACCCGAAAATCACCGTCACGCCGCACACGTCCGCGCGCACTCTGCGAGATGAATCGATTGCGCAGATTGTGGGCAAGATCAAGGCGCTGGAGCAGGGGCTGGCGGTTGCGGGTATCGTTGAACCACAGCGCGGTTATTAAGCCGCCAATCTAGATAGAACAGGTGTCATCATGAACTTACCGAAACACGTCAAATTAATCGATGTCGGCCCGCGCGATGGGCTGCAAAACGAAAAACAAACGGTGCCTGCAGCCATCAAGATTGAGCTGGTGCACCGCTTGCAGGCAGCCGGTTTGAAGCAGGTTGAGGTCACCAGTTTCGTTAGCCCCAAGTGGGTGCCGCAAATGAGTGACAACGCGCAAGTGATGGCGGGGATTACACGCCTGCCGGGCGTTCGCTACTCGGTACTCACGCCCAATATGAAAGGGCTAGAGGCGGCGATGGCGGCACCCAAAGCACTGTGGCCAGATGAGATTGTGGTGTTTGCAGCCGCCAGTGAGGCTTTTAGCCAGCGCAACATCAACTGCTCGATTGCCGAAAGCATTGAGCGTTTTCGCCCGGTGACCGAGCTGGCGCGCGCCAATGGCATCTACGTGCGTGGTGCGATCTCGTGTGCGGTGGGTTGCCCCTTGGAAGGCGAGGTGGCACCGGCCAGCGTGGCAGCAGTGGCCCAGCAGCTCAAAGGAATCGGCGTGCAGCACGTTGGCGTGGCGGACACGATTGGCGTGGGCACGCCACTCAAAGTGCAGCGGGCGTTGGACGCGGCCTTGCAGCACTATGCGTTGAACGATGTGTCGGGCCATTTTCACGACACCTACGGCCAGGCCACGGTCAACACATTGGCGGCTTTGCAGTTGGGCGTGTGGCAGTTTGACACTTCGGTCGCGGGCCTGGGCGGCTGCCCGTTTGCCAAAGGGGCCACAGGCAACGCGGCGACGGAAGACATCGTCTACCTGCTGCATGGTATGGGGATCGATACCGGCATTGACCTGGACAAACTGCTCGACGCGGGCCAGTTCATCAGCGATTTTTTGCAGCGCAAGCCCAACTCGCGCGCTGCCACAGCGCTCTTGACCAAGCGCACCAGCTTGCTGGCTGAAGCGGTGGCGGCTTGAGTGGAGATCTGATGGTGAACGTCACAACCCCCACCTACACCTTCGACTACGCCACCAAGGCCACAAGCCATCAGGTCGCATCGCCGTGCGTGTCGATCTGCAATATCAACGACGACACCGGCCTGTGCGAGGGCTGCTTTCGCACACTCGATGAAATAGCGGTGTGGTCGCAGATGGACAACGCGGCCAAGCGCGAAGTCTGGAGCCGTATTACGCTGCGCTCAGCGGAATCTAAAGTCCAGGCAGCGCAATCCAAAACACCATGAAACACCTGACTTTCTATTTTGATGTCATCTCGCCCTACGCGTATTTGGCGTTGGAGGCGCTGCCTGAATTTTTGTCGGGCCACAGCCACAGCGTGACTTACAAACCAATCTTGTTTGCCGCTCTGCTCAAACACTATGGCCAGCTCGGCCCCGCCGAGATTGCGGGCAAGCGTGAATGGACTTACCGCCAAGTGCAGTGGCTGGCGCAGCGCCAAAACATCCCGCTGCACATGACAGCCACGCATCCCTTCAACCCGCTGGGCTTGCTGCGGTTGGCGCTGGCCTGTGCCACGCCGGGCGACTCGGGAAATCTCTCACCCAACCGCTATGTCTGCGAGACGATTTTTCGCCACGTTTGGCAAGGCGGTGCCGATGCGGCTGACGCGGGCCGTCTGGCCGAACTCACAAGGCTTCTGGCTCCCGCGCGCTCGCCTGACAGCGATGAGGTCAAGGCCGCAGTCAGAGCTAATTGCGACGACGCCATCGCGCACGGTGTGTTTGGCGTACCCACGATTGAGGTCGATGGCAAGCTCTTCTGGGGGCTGGACGCGCTGCCGATGTTGCGCGACTACCTGAACGGCGAGGCGTGGTTTCAAACTGATGCGTGGGCGCAGGCAGCGCAGGTGCCGATAGGGCAAGCACGGCGCAATATTTGAGAATGACTTCCGAAAAAATTAACTTGTGAGTTAATTATCGTGGCCAAATGCCTGTTTTTTTGCTCAAATTTAGAGGAAAAAGGAACTCTAGCTCTCGATTAATGTGCATGAACAGCTATATATGCAATAGCAAATTCGTTGGATATTAAATGTACTGAACCTCGACCCGCGCCAGGTAATCACGCAGCACGGCGAACTGCTGCTCGATTGTGGCGGCATCACTTTTCAGGGCGCTGGCTTCGATGATGTCGCCGATGTCGGTGACCAACTGAAAGCCAAACGCGCCGCCTGATCCTTTCATGCCGTGGCCAATGACGCGCAGGGCTACAAAGTCGTTGGATGCCAGGCCTTTGGCCAGCCCTGCCATGTCGCGCATGCGGGTGTCCATGAACAGGGGCATCAAGTCTTCAAGCTCACGGTCAACCTGAATGATGAGTTTTTCAGTCATGGGTGAGTCACTTTCTTCAACATGTCAGTCACAGCGCGGTGGCTTGCGGCCGCTCGGGCTGTGACAGTTGGCGTGCGCCCATCGCGCCATCCAGCGCGGCGCGCAGAATCGCAAAAGAGACGGGCTTGCTCAACATGTCGTTGCAGCCCGCTGCCAGTGCCAGCGTTCGGTGCGGCTCACCGGCGTGCGCGGTGGTGGCCAAAATCGGGCGGCTGAAGCCCAGCTCGCGTAAATGTTTGACGGCATCCAGCCCGCTCATGACGGGCATTTCCAGATCCATCAAGATCGCATCGGGCTGGCCTGCGAGTGCTGTGTCCACGGCCTCGCGACCATTGGTGGCTTGCAGCACGGTCAGGCCGAGGCGCTTGAGGTGTATCACTGCGAGCGCGCGCAGGTCGTCGGCATCGTCGGCCACCAGCACAGTACCGTGCAGTGCCTGGACGGGCAGGTGAGCTTGAAGTTGAGCGGTGGGCTTTGCGGCCACGAAGGACGACTCACCCAACGGCGGCGGCGATGATGCCGAGGTGGGTTGCGGCATGGGCGCAGAACGCCCTGGCGTTGCCATGGGTTTAGCCAACGCCGACTCCGCCAACGCCGGGACGGCGGCAAGTGACCCCGCCGCCGCAGGAAGCGTCAACGTGAATTGCGAGCCCACCCCCAATTGCGAGCTCAGCGTGATTTCACCCTGCATCAAGCGCGCCAGATCGCGGCTGATGGCAAGGCCCAGGCCAGTACCGCCGTGCTTGGCGGCGATGGTGTCGTCTGCCTGTGCGAAGGCGGCAAACAGACGCGACTGGGCTTGGGGCGACATACCGGGGCCGGTATCTTTGACAGCGATGCTCAGGTTGCCATTGCGCCAAGATACCTCCAGCAGCACCTGGCCCTGCGGCGTGAACTTGATGGCGTTACCCGCCAAGTTCAGCAGGATTTGTCGCACGCGGAAGGCATCAATCTCCATCACGTCGGGCACGCCATGGGCATAAGTGGCCAGCAGCGTAACCGGCTTGTCGCGCACCAACGGCTTGAGCGTGGCCAACACGTCTTCAACCAAGGCACGCAGGCTCTCGGCTTGGGTGACGATGCGCACCTGCCCGGCTTCGAGCTGCGCCTGGTCCAGAACGCCGTTGATCAGCGCCAGCAAATGGCGGCCATTGCGGTCAATCACTTCGCTGTTTTTAATGCGCTGTACGCTGCCCATGGTGTCGGTTTTCCAGTTCATGTTGTTGAAGCCCAGGATGGCGGTGAGCGGCGTGCGCAGCTCATGCGTCATGTGCGACAAAAACTGGCTTTTGAGGCGCGTGGCCTCCTCGGCAGCAAGCTTCTCGACCATCAACTGACGGCTCTTGCGGTACAGGTACAACTGGCGCCAGATGATGGCTCCCATGTGAATGAAGAGTGCCGCCAGCGCAGGCAGCAGCACGCCCACGGTGAGTCCAAACGCGCCCAAATACGAGGCCAAAAATCCAGCCAGCAGCAGCATGCCCGGCACGGCCAGCACCTGCACCGTGCCCAGGGTTTGCACCCGTGGGTGGGCCAACGTCAGGGCCAGCATGGCCATCAACGAGGCCAGTGCACCGTCCAGCAGCCAAGAGCGCGGCTTGAGAAGCAGCCCGCTGTTGAGGAAGACGGGCAGGGCAGCGGCAAAATGCAGCCCGGCCATTCGCCCCAGCGGAGTTTGATTGAAGTCGCCCAGCACCGCGCTTGAGCTGCCGATGTAGATGATCTTGCCTTTGAAGGTTTGCGCCAGTTCAGCAAACCTGGCCGAGCCGCTGGCGGCCAGCGCCAGCTCGTAAAACGGTACGATTTTCAGGCTGTTGAAATTGCGCGGAAATCGAAGACGCACCATGCCTTGGGCATCCGTCGGCACAGCCGTGCCGTTGAGCAGCACGCGCCGATTGGTTTGATCCAATTGCACGGGCGAGCCTGCCGCCTTGAGCGCTGCCAGTGACAGGGACGGCAGCACCTCGCCATAAGCGCGGTGCAGCAGCGGCACACGGCGAAACGTGCCGTCTGAATCGGCCAGCATGCTGATCACGCCCGTCGCCGCTGTGTTGTCGAATTTGGCCACCGGCAATGTCAGGTCGTCCCACGGCTGGGCCGGCCAGTTCAGGCCGCGCGCCCAGGCACCCTCGGCCAGGCGCTCGCGATAGCTGGCATCGTGCGCGGCACCGCCAAAGGGCAGCGAAGCACTGGCCAACACCACCTTTGAGTTGAGCGTGCGGGCAAACTCATCATCACCCGCGCGCGCTTCAGAAAACAGGATGTCATAAGCGACCGACTTGGCCCCTGCCTTCAATAGGTACGGCGTGACCAGTGCGTAGACATCGCGGTTGTAAGGCCAGGCGCCAATCTGGGAATTGAGGCGGGCCATAGAAGGCTCGTCAACGTCGACAACAATCACGTCTGAGAAGTCGCCCTCGGGCGCGCTCAAGGCTAACAGCGCATCACCGAGCTTGAGCTCAATGTCGCGGGCCACGGGTGTCAGTGTGAGCAAGGCAGCCGCAAGCAGTCCCGATGTGCCCAACACCAGGCAACGCCAATAATAGCCATGAAGCTTCAACATGATTCAGCGCAATACCGTTGGAACTCAGTGGCTAAATTCGTCGCTAAATTCGTGGTTAACTTCGCGGCTACCTGGGTTGCCGACGGGGTACGGATTGGGGGCAAGCCCGGCCACAAGCGTGCAAGACTTTTGGCTGCATGCGTGTACCTCGCCATCGACAAACACCATCAGCTCACTGGGGGCCAGCGCCTTCCAGTCTTCATTGGTGGTGAGTGGCTCGGTCACGACGATGGCCAGTCGGTCTTGCGGGCCGTTGAGCTCTGCCAGGTCTACCCGCATGTCTTCGTCTTTCAGATGCACCTCCCCAAACGGGTATTGGCGAATCAAGTAAACCAGCTTGGTGCTGGCGTGCGCCCACAGCGCCTGGCCGTTGGAGAGCAAAAAATTGAACGTGCCGTGGCTTGAGATTTGCGGCACCAGGTCGCGCAAGGTCAGCGTGAGCTCCTGCACGCTGGGCACGCCCATGTGGGACTTGGCCAATTCCTGCATCAGCCAGCAAAAGGCCAGCTCGCTGTCGGTGTTGCCAACGGGTCGAAAGTGGCCGTGCAGCGTGGGGTTGAAATCTTTCAAGTCGCCATTGTGGGCAAATACCCAATAGCGGCCCCACAGCTCGCGCACGAACGGGTGGCTGTTCTCCAGCGTGACGGCACCCACGGTGGCCTTGCGCACGTGGGCCACCACGTTGTGGCTTTTGATCGGGAAGCTGCGCAGCATCTTGGCGATGGGCGACGTCGCAGCACTTTCTTTGTCGACAAAGTAGCGCACCCCTTTGCCGGGGCACTCGCCCTCGCTTTCAAAAAAAGCCATGCCCCAGCCATCAGCGTGATGATCGGTGGAGCCACCGCGCTGCGAGAAGCCGGTGAAGCTCAAGGTCAGGCTGGCCGGCAGGCGGCTGTTCATTCCGAGCAGTTGGCACATGGTGGCGCTGGACTCCTGAGTGGCGTACCCCATCAATGCTTCATTGCTATTAAGTGCATAGCTGTTTGTGCATGTTATACGAGGGCTAGGCCATCATTATATTCAAAATTTATCGTAAAACTCTGAATTTTCAGGCTAAATTAACCCTGAGGTTAATTTTTAGTCAAACTGCCAACTTTTACCCACTTTTGCCGGTTTTCGCGAGAATTTCGCTGCTGAAGTCGTCAGGTTTTGGGTTCTGACCAAAGTTTGCCCCCAGTCGCCCAGTTTTCGCGTTTCATGTCGGTGATCAAGATATCGACCGAATCCGGCGAGCCACCCAGCACCTCAACGGTCACGCGGGTGATCTCTTCGACCAGCTTTTTCTTCTGCTCCGGGGTGCGGCCTTCAAACATTTCGATGTGGTAGGTGGGCATGGTGATCTTTCAGTGGGTTGGGTTGGATGAATGGGAGGACGAGGCCGATCTAGCGCACACAGCGCAAACGCAAGCCAAACCCTGGCTCGCAACCGGCACACGGGCCAGCAAGCCAGGGCTAAAGTTCACTTGCGTACACCAGCAAGGCGGCTGGGCCACGTCGCTTTTGATATCGGCTTCTTTGGCCAGCTCCATCGCGCATTGATTGGCCTTGCCGCACAACGGGCACTGTTGCGGATCAAGCGGCTGCGGTCGTTCTGTCACAAAGCAACAGCCTCACCTTCGTGGGCCAGCTCAGCCGCGATTCCGCCCGCAATTTGGTAGGAGTACAAGCGCTGGGAATGGTCAAAAATCTGCGATGTCAGCATCAATTCATCAGCCCCCGTGCGCTCGATGAAGGCCTGCAACGAGGCGCGTACCGTGTCGGGCGAACCAATCGCCGCGCAGGGCAGTACGCTGTCCAAAAGAGCCCGCTCCTGCGGGCCGATGCGGCTCAAATAGCCGTCAACTGGGGGCGGTAATTTTTTGGGGTGGCCGCTGCGCAGGTTCACAAAGGCCTGCTGCATCGAGCTGGCGCGAAACTGCGCTTCGGCATCGGTGTCCGCCGCAAATACGTTGAAGCCCAGCATCACATAAGGCTTGACCAGGCGTGCGGATGGCTTGAACGACGCGCGGTAAATCGCAATCGCCTGCATCATCTGCTGCGGCGCAAAGTGCGACGCAAACGCATACGGCAAGCCCAGCGCAGCCGCCAGTTGCGCACCAAACGTGCTGGAGCCCAAGATCCACATCGGCACGTTCAGCCCTGTGCCCGGCACCGCACGCACGGGGGTGCGTGGCGCATCGGAGAAATACTCCATCAGCTCAATCACGTCTTGCGGAAACTCATCCGAGTCCGAATTCAAATTGCGCCGCATCGCGCGGGCCGTGACTTGATCAGACCCTGGCGCGCGGCCCAACCCCAGGTCGATGCGGCCGGGGTAGAGCGACTCCAGCGTGCCAAACTGCTCAGCAATCACCAGCGGCGAGTGGTTGGGCAGCATGATGCCGCCCGCGCCGACACGAATGGTTTTGGTGCCGCCCGCCACATAGCCCATCAGCACGGCAGTGGCTGCGCTGGCAATTCCCGGCATGCCGTGGTGCTCGGCCAGCCAGTAGCGGTTGAAGCCCCACTTCTCGGCATGTTGCGCCAAATCGCGGCTGTTGCGAAACGATTGCGCGGCGTTGCTACCTTCAAGGATGGGCGAGAGGTCTAAAACTGATAATGGGATCATAGGAATGCGTAGCCAGTGGGGGAGATTTAGCCATTGTCCGGTAAAGTGGTCGAGGTTGCACCGTGAGAGGAAATCATGACCCTGGCCCAAACTGATCAGACTGAATTTCGCCCGAACCGTGAGCGCGTGCTCGCAGATTTATGGCAGTTGAGCGGGCTTGATCCGGCCGCGTTGCGCCATGCCGTGTTGACCGGGCAAGACCCGGTGATGCCGTCGTCATTCGCCGTCGGCACCGCAGCCCAAACCTCGATTGCCGCTGCCGCGCTGGCCGCCTGTGAGCTGGGTCACTTGCGTGGTCAATCGCGCCAAACCGCCAGCGTCGACATGACCCACGCCGCGCTCGAATGCACCGCCTGGTTCAGCCTTGATGGCAAGGTGCCCCCGATGTGGGACAAATTCTCCGGGGCCTACCGCTGCGCCGACGGCTGGGTGCGAATCCACACCAACTTTGCCCACCACCGCGATGGCGCTCTGGCGCTGATGGGGCTTGACGCTGCAACCGCCTCGCGCGCGGATGCGGAGGGCTTCATGCGCGCACAAAGTGCGCTCGCCTTCGAGCAAGCCGCCGCAGACGCAGGCCTGGTCGTGGCAGCC
>JANNFW010000294.1:0-1931 GCA_031380235.1 Rhodoferax sp.
GAAAACGGTTGAGCGCTTCATGCTCTTCAACGATGCGCCCATGCACACCCGGGTTCGTCGGCTGGTGAGCGCCGCCTTCACACCGGCTGCCATGCGGCTGATTGAACAGCAGGTTCGCACAACAGCGGTGGCCATGGTGGCGGCGCTTCCGCATGACAGGCCGTTTGACTTGTTGGCAGATTTCGCGCAAGTTTTCCCGATCCGTGTGATTGCCGACATGCTGGGCCTTGCGCCTGAAGATCTGGCCCAGACGCGGGAGTGGTCAGATGCCATTTCATTGGTGGTGGAGCCCGCCGCAACCCGCAGTTTGAAAGAAAAAAGCAACCAAGCCGCGATTGAGATTACTGAATATCTGCGTGCCCAAGTCGCGCGACGGCGCAGACAGCGCGGCAATACCGTGCTGGACATGCTGTTGACCGCGCAAGACGAGTCCGGCGACCTGGCGGACGATGAGCTCATCGCCAATCTGATGCTGATGTTCATGGCGGGCCACGAAACCACCACCAACTTGCTGGGCAATGGCATGTTGACCCTGCTTCGCCACCCCGACCAGTTGGCCAGGTTGCGTGCCAACCCCGCGTTGATGCCCAGTGCGGTGGAGGAGATGCTGCGTTTTGAGAGCCCCGCCAATGTGGTGGCTCGCGTTACCCGCACACCGATTCACGCAGGCGGCGTGGATATCCCAGCGGGTGAATTGCTCTACTGCCTGACTGGTGCTGCCAACCGCGACCCTACAGTCTTCATCAACCCCCAGCAATTTGACATTGGCCGCACACCCAACCCGCACTTGTCGTTTGGGGGTGGCGTGCACTATTGCATCGGTGCGCCATTGGCCCGGCTGGAGGCAGCGGTAGCGTTTGAAGCTCTGCTGTCGCGCTTTCCCTCTCTGCAATTGGCACAGGCAGAAATTCAATGGCGACCACTGATCAACCTGCGCGGGCTCACTGCTTTGTCTTTGCAAGCTTACCGACCGATTGAGCCGCCGTCTAGCCACCGTGCGCCACACAGCGCAGCTACGGATGCGATGGCTTGAAGGTTCATCACCATTGTCCGGCCACATGGATACGCCACAGAGAGAACTAAGGCATCACCCAAAAGGCTGTATCTGTCACAGGGCTGCCTCCCAAAAAATGCGATGAGTTCCAATCAAATCAAGTCGTTCAACCAATTTTCCAGCAACTCTTGACGGCCCGACACGGGTTTTGTATCTTGATTGCGATCCAGCACATGCTTGGCAACGGCCTCCAATGACATTTTCCCCGACAGCACGTCTTGGCCAAACCTGTCCTGCCAACCTGAATACCGCTCGTTCAGCAAGCCAGCCACGCGGCCGTCCAAAATCATCTTCTCCGCCACCAGCAAGGCCCGCGCGCACACGTCCATCGCACCCACATGGCCGTAAAACATGTCTTCGGGCTCGATGGACTGGCGACGTACCTTGGCGTCAAAGTTAATACCCCCCGTCGTGAAGCCACCACCTTGCAGAATCGTGTACATCGCCAGAGCAGTTTCGGGAATGCTGTTGGGGAACTGGTCGGTGTCCCATTGGCATTGCATGTCACCCCGGTTCATGTCGACCGAGCCGAAAATGCCGAGATCAACCGCCGTTGCTAGCTCGTGCTCAAAACTGTGGCCCGCCAATGTGGCGTGATTGGCCTCGATGTTGACCTTGATTTCGCGCTCCAAACCATAGCGGCACAAAAATCCATAGACCGTGGCCACGTCGTAGTCGTACTGGTGCTTGGTGGGTTCACGCGGCTTGGGTTCGATCAAGATCGCGCCTTTGAAACCGATTTTGTGTTTGTACTCCACCACCATGTTCAAGAAGCGGCCCATCTGATCCAGCTCATGCCCGATACGGGTGTTAAGCAGCGTCTCATAGCCTACGCGCCCGCCCCAAATCACGTAGTTTTCTCCGCCTAGTTTTAAGG
>JANNFW010000318.1:0-2443 GCA_031380235.1 Rhodoferax sp.
TTGCACTTGAGACATAAAGTCCATGGTCACAACCACAATGATCAAAAGTGATGTGCCACCAAAGTAGAAAGGCACGTTGTACTTCAAGATCAAAAACTCAGGCAACAAACACACCATCGTGATGTAGATCGCACCTGCAAATGTCAAACGCAGCAGAATCTTGTCAATATATTTTGCAGTTTGGTCACCGGGGCGAATGCCTGGAATGAACGCACCGCTTTTCTTCAAGTTATCCGCAGTCTCACGGCTGTTAAACACCAAGGCCGTGTAGAAAAAGCAGAAAAACACGATGGCAGCCGTATAGAACATGATATAAATCGGCTGGCCCGGGGTCAGCGAACTTGCAATATCCTTAAGCCAACGCATCGACTCCCCCGTGCTGAACCAACCAACCACGGTTGCTGGCAACAATATGATTGACGACGCAAAGATGGGCGGGATCACACCCGCCATATTCAGCTTCAACGGCAAATGGGAGGACTGCCCGCCGTAAACCTTGTTGCCAACTTGCCGCCTCGCGTAATTAACCAAAATTTTTCGCTGGCCCCGCTCGACAAAAACCACAAAATAAACCACCAGTACAACCAGGATCGCGATAAACAGTGCCACGATGATGCTCATAGCGCCTGTTCTGATCAGCTCTAGCAAGCCGCCCATCGCGCTCGGAAGGCCCGCTGCGATACCGCCAAAAATGAGAATGGAAATCCCATTGCCCAGCCCGCGCTCAGTTATCTGCTCGCCCAACCACATCAAAAACATGGTTCCCGCGGTCAAAGTCACGACTGCCGTAAGCCTGAATCCAAATCCTGGCGCAATCACCAATCCTGCTGAGCTCTCCAACGCCATCGCAATGCTCAGCGACTGGAACAACGCCAGACCCAGGGTGCCATAGCGCGTGTACTGCGTGATCTTGCGACGGCCTGCTTCGCCTTCCTTTTTCAACTGCTCAAACGTGGGTACCACGTAGGTCAGCAGCTGCATGATGATCGATGCCGAGATATACGGCATGATTCCCAGCGCAAAAACCGTAAAGCGCGACAACGCACCGCCCGAGAACACATTGAACATTCCCAAAATGCCACTTTGCTGGCCTTTGAAGAACTGCTGCAACTGCGCCGGGTCAATACCAGGCACAGGAATGTGCGCACCAATACGGTAGACCACCAGCGCCAACAACAAAAACATGAGCCGACGGCGCAAATCACCGAACTTCCCAGTCTTCGCCATCGATGATGCGTTAGTTGCCACTTACTTTGCTTTCTCGCCAGTCAATCAGGAAATGCTGCCGCCAGCCGCTTCAATAGCAGCCTTCGCACCCGACGTCGCACCGATTCCAGTCAGTCTCACCGGCTTGGTCAATGTGCCCGTCTTGATAACTTTGACAACCTTTGCCTTGTCACCAACAAGTCCAGCGTGTTTGAGAACCAACAAATCCACGTCAGCGATGCCCAACTGCTCCAGCGAAGCCAACGTCACTTCAGCATTGAACTGCAGCAAATGCGATTTGAAGCCGCGCTTGGGAAGGCGGCGCTGCAAAGGCATCTGACCGCCCTCGAAACCGACCTTGTGATAGCCGCCTGCGCGAGATTTTTGACCTTTGTGACCGCGGCCAGCAGTCTTGCCAATGCCGGAGCCGATACCACGTCCAACACGGCGTTTGTAGTGCTTAGCGCCATCAGCGGGTTTAATGCCATTGAGTTCCATCATGAATCCCCTAGAGCACTCTTAGAGCACTTTGACCAGATAGCTGATCTTGTTAATCATTCCGCGAACTTCAGGCGTATCCACCAATTCGCTGGTGCTGCGAATCTTGCGAAGACCTAAACCGCGAACCGTTGCGCGATGTGATTCTTTGCAGCCAATAGGGCTGCGAACCAATTGCACGGTAACTTTTTGTTCTGTAGTCATTTTGAAATCTCACTAACCAAAAACCAGTCAAGACTAGACGAATAGTTCCTCAACCGACTTACCACGCTTTGCGGCAACTTCAGCAGGGGTTGTGGAAACTGACAATGCGTCCAGCGTTGCGCGAACCATGTTGTAGGGGTTGGTCGAACCATGGCTCTTTGCCACGATGTCGGTAATGCCCACCACCTCGAAGACTGCGCGCATCGGGCCGCCAGCGATGATTCCGGTTCCCTTGGCGGCCGGTGCCATCATGACGTTGGCTGCACCGTGATGACCCATCACCTTGTGGTGGATGGTGCCATTCTTCAGTGAAACCTTGATCATGTTGCGGCGGGCTTCTTCCATCGCCTTTTGAACGGCAGCAGGCACTTCTTTGGATTTACCCTTTCCCATACCGATGCGGCCATCGCCATCACCGACGACGGTGAGCGCTGCAAAACCCAGAATACGACCGCCCTTTACCACTTTGGTAACACGGTTGATCGCGATCATCTTTTCGCGCATTCCGTCTTCGGGGCCTTCTGCTTTGCCCTGC
>JANNFW010000343.1:0-5500 GCA_031380235.1 Rhodoferax sp.
GTGGAATGCCCCGCTGAGTAGTCAAACCGCAGCATCTCCTGGCCGTAGAGCAATTTCATCATGTGCTCCAGCTTGCGCGCATTGGAGAGTTTTTTCAGCGCCGGATCCGCCAGCTTGAGCACGAGCGCGGGCTCCAGTGCGAAAAGCTCCTCTTGCGTGAGGGTGACGCGCGTGGGCGACCATTCAAACAGCGCGTCGTGCCAGACCGCGGCAGGCGCAGGTGATGCCACCGGGTTGATGGCGCAACCTGCCAATGCTGACATCACGGTGATGGTCGCGATCACCCGGCAGAAAAATCGAACCAATGAGGTGGTGAATGCGGTGATCATGGTGCCTCCAATCGAGAGCGGGACTGGCAAAAACGGGACTGGCGAGAACGGGACTGGCAAAGAGCCATCCACCATATTAGTCCTGATCAGGCCACCTTGCTCGCCCCACTACTGAGCCAATCCGCAGTACTCACTTCATCAATCTGCCACGGGTCCAAAAACTGCGCCGCGTAGCTCTGGTAAACGCCTTTTTCCACAAAGATGTTAAACAGATCCGGGTCGATATGCCCGTTGTTTTTGAACTTGTTCATGATGCCCATCGCCTGCGAGAGCTTCATGCCGGGCTTGTAGGGTCGGTCGCTCGCGGTCAGCGCTTCAAAAATATCGGCAATGCCCATCGCGCGCGCCTGCACCGACATTTGGTCGCGCGTGAGACCTTTGGGGTAGCCCTTGCCGTCCATGCGCTCGTGGTGGCCACCCGCGTACTCGGGCACGCGCTTGAGGTGCTTGGGCCAAGGCAGGTGCTCCAGCATCTTGATGGTGGCCACGATGTGGTGGTTGATGATGTTGCGCTCGGCCGGTGTCAGCGTGCCCGCGCGGATGGTGAGGTTCTCGACCTCGTCAGCACTCAAAAATTCGGTTTTGATGCCCTCGCTGGTGCGCCACTTGTACTGCTGGCCGATCTCACGCACGCGGGCTTGTGCCGCCTCGCCCATGGTTTCGCTGCCTTGATTGGCGCTGTGCAAAAAGGCACGGTCATCATCCAGCGCATCCATCTTCTGGCGGGCATTAAGGGCGATCTGCGCTTCAGCGGCGGGGTCGGTTTGAACGCGCAGCGCGAGCTGCTCCCGCAGCGCCTCAATTTCGCGATCGCGTTTGACCACCTCAAAGCGCGTGTCGATCAGCTCGATGCGGTCGAACAGGGTTTGCAGCTTGGTGGCTTTGTCCACCACGTGCACGGGCGTCGTGATCTTGCCGCAGTCGTGCAGCAGCCCAGCGATTTTCAGCTCGTACCGATCCCGGTCGGTCATGGTGAAGCCCGCCAGCGGGCCTTCCGTGGTGGCGTTCACCGCTTCGGCCAGCATCATCGTCAAGGCCGGCACGCGCTGGCAGTGACCACCGGTGTAAGTTGATTTTTCATCAATCGCCAGATTGATCAGGCTGATGAACGACTCAAACAGCTCTTCAAGCTGCGTCATCAAGAGCCGATTGGTCAGTGCAATGGCAGCCTGCGAGGCCATGGACTCCGCCAGGCTTTGGTCTGCGGTTGAAAACGCCACCGCAGCGCCGGTGTCCGGGTGTCTCGCGTTGATGAGCTGTAGCACGCCGATCACCTCGCCTTCGTGATCTTTCAGCGGTACCGCCAAAAACGACTGCGAGCGGTAGCCCATGCGCTCATCAAACTTGCGCGTGCCCGAGAAGTCAAAGTTGGCCTCGGTGTAGGCATCTTTGATATTGACCGTCTGGTTGTGAATGGCGGCATAGGCGGCCACGAGTGAATCGTTGGGCACACCCGCAGGCGTTTGCAGAGGCAGGTCGGGAAAGTTGATCGGCACGCCCGAGGTGCCGCCCATGGCAATGTTCAGCGAATCGGTGCGCAGAATTTCAAAGCGCAACGCGCTCGCGTCATCGGTGACACGGTACAGCGTGCCGCCGTCTGCATGGGTGATGGTTTTGGCCGCGAGCAGAATCGATTCAAGCAGGCGGTTGATGTCGCGCTCTTTGGACAGCGACACGCCGATCTCGTTGAGCTGTTCAAGCCGCTTGAGCAGATCTCCAACCGTGTCAATAGGCGAGCCCATGAAGTTCTCCCGGTAGCAATGTGACATGGTGCGACATGTCGTCACACTCGGTCACATTTTCTCACGTCTACCGCTACTTCTGGAACTTAACGAATCGCTTGCCGTGCTCCTGACAACGCCAGTTACAACTTCAGCAGCACTTTCAGGACATTTTGCACGCGCCGCGCGCGCTCAGGTTCAAAACCTCCAGCCAGCACCGCGGCTGCATCCTGCACCCAGGTTTGCGCTGGGCCTGGGTCATTGCGCTTGGTCAACAACTGCAACTGCAACATTCGGCGCGCGGAGATGTGCTCGGCGGGTGTCGGCACTTCAGCGGCCATCTCCAAACGCAGCAGCGGCGTGGCCGCGTCTTTCGTGTCATTCGGCGCTTGACCCACAGCGTTCATCCACGCAGTGCGGGTGGCGGCGTTGGCACGCGCGCCCAAATCTTGCGCGGTCGGCACCAAAGCGGCATCGCGCTTCTCCCATGCGGCCAGCAACTGCACCAGCGCTTCGCCGTGCGCACGGGATGCGAGCTTCTTGAGGGCGAACTGCGCGTTCTCCAACGCATCGCGCTGGGCACGGAAAGCCGCATCGCCCAGGCGCGGAGCCTCGGGGCCGCGGTTGAAGTCGCGACCATCGCCGCCCAGTGCGCCGTCGCGCGGGCCGCCTGGGCCGCGAGCGTCACGTCCATCGCGCATACCGGGGCGGGCGGAGCGCTCACCTCCACGGTCAGCGCCACGATCCGCGCCGCGCTCACCACCTCGGTCAGGCCGCGGCCCATCTTTGCGATCTCCAAACTTGCCGCCGCGTGATGGCGCAGCGGGCTCGGTCTTGCGCATGCCAGGGCGGTCGTCACCCCGAACAGCGACCACCGGCTTGCGTGGCACGGGTGGGGGCGGTGCGGGCACGACGGGCTCGGGCGCGACCGCCTCCACCTCGGGTGGAGCGTCTGTTGATGTCTCGGATGCGGCATCGGTCGAACTAGCTGACGAGGCTTCAGTTGACGCTTCTGCCGTTACCGCTGGCTCTGCCGACACGGGGGCCGTCATTGCCACGGCTTGGTTATCAGCAGCACCTTGTTTTTCCGCTTGAGCGGCTTCTGTCGCAACGACTTGCGCCTGAGCTTGGCCGCGCAGGGCGGCATCCAGCGCGCTCATCGCAGCGCGAATCGCCTGGGCATCGCCGGAGGCATTGGCCGCCTCCAGCGCTTTGGCCGCTTGCAGCACGGTGCGATCGCGCGCGCCCAAGGCCGCATCGGCCTGCTCGCGCTCGGCGGTTTTGCGGTTGAAGGCCTCGTCGATCGGTTTGCGAAACGCATCCCACAGCTTTTGCTCAAATCGGCGGTCCAGCGGCACGGCGTGGGCCTCGGCCTGCCAGCGCTGTTGCAAGGATTTGACCGCATCAATCCGCATCACCGGCATCGCACCCAGCACTTTGGCCTCTTCAATCATGGCCTGGCGCTGCTCCACGCTGAGTTTTTGCAGCGCCTCCAGCGGGGCCGCAGCCTCGCCAATGGCTGCGAGCCACAACGGCTGCATCTCGGCAAAGGCTTTTTCGCTCAAGTGGCCCGAGTCGCGCCAGCGGTCGCCAAACTGGTGCAGGATGCGGTTAAAGCCCTTCCAGTCATCGTCCAAAGCCGTCGGGTTGGCGGCACCCCAGGCTTTGACTTCTTCCAGCAAGGCCAGGCGCTGGGCCTTGTTTTCGGCAGATTCGAGTTTGATCCTCTCCAGCCACGCTTCGACCACTTTGTAGGCTTGATTGCAGGCCTCGTCAAAGCGCTTCCACAGGCCGTGGTTGGGCACGCCGCCCTGGTCGGTCTGCTTCCACTGTTCTCGCAGGTTGCGCAAGTTTTCCTGCATCTTGCGTCCGCCAAGCTCTTGACCGCTCTCGCGCTTCAATAATCCTTCAGCCTTGGTCACCAGCTCTTCACGCAGTTGATCCGCACGCCAGCGCTGCCAGCCCTCCAACTCGCCCGCTGCAGCCAAAGCGGCGTGGACTTGATTCTCCAACTTGTCGCCAATCAAACGGCCAAATTCTTTGAGCGCGCCGCGCAGGGCGTTGGCGGCCCCCGCGCTGGCTTTGCCGTGGCCTTCGGAAATCTCCAGCTCCAGCTTGGCCAGCACTTCGCGCACCGTGCCTTCAGCGTGGGCTTTGACTTCCGGGTCGATTTTGGGTTTGGCAGGCTTGGGTGGTGCTTCAACCGCCACGCCACGCGCGGTACGGAGTTCATTCGCCCACTGCGGCACGGGCGGCAACGGCGCAGCAGCATCGCTGCTCGCGGCCACGGCCTGCGCCAGCGCCGCTTGAAACGCATCCCACACCACCAGCAGTTGCGCACGAGAGGCCTCCAGCAGAGGCGGAAACTTCACATCCACACTGCCCCAGTTGCCATCTGCCTGCAACGCGGTGGCCTGGTCTTGCCAATGGCCGACATCCACTTGCAAGGCATCCCACACGGTTTGGGCATCGCGCCACGGCTTCATCGACAGCACTTCAATGCGCTGGGCCAACAGCACCGCCGCCTCGCGCTGCACCTGCACGCGGTGCTGCAAGTCTTCGATAACTTTGACGCGCTCGGCCAGTTGGCCCTTGAGCGTTAACAGCGGCTCTTTGGACAGCGGCGCACCCGCCTTGGCGGCATCACGCTGCCAGGCCAGCGCGTCGGCAATATTAAGCTTGGGCACCGCCAGCAAGGTTTGCGCCTTGGCCGCCCATTCAGCCGCAATCGCATCTTGCCCTTTGGCGCGTTTGACCTCATCCAGCTTCTCACGCAAGGGTTTGGCGGCACCCTTGTCGCGGCCGCTGAGTTCTTTGAAGACTTCTGCAATCTTGTCGATGCCAGGGCCCTGCGCCAGCCACTCGCGCACCCGCGCCGCGCGCTCGCCCGACGTGGGGGCCGTGAAGGCACCGCCGGTAAGCTCATCAAGCTGCTTGATATCGAGACTCTTGTCTTGGCTCTTGTCGTTATTTTTGGAGGATGAAGTCGTCACGGTAGGTTCGCAGTAAGTGGCTGAAATGGCAATTAACCCGCTATTTTCGCTGCTTTTCACGGGCTTTTGCTTGTCCCACGGCGCCGCCTCTCAACTGAGAACTCAATTGGCAACAAGAGCAAAATCGATGATACCCGCACCACGCTATATTAAAAGTAGCTGCTTATGCACATGATACGAGAGCTAGAGGCTTATTTTATTCATGTTTATCGTGATTTTGGTATTTTTTAGCCTAAAAGTAACTCACAGGTTAATTTTTAGCCTTCTGAGCCAAATCCAGCACCAAAAAACAAGAAAGCCCGGGCAGTTTGGCATGAAGCCACCCTGCACGGGCTCGACGGCTGACACGAGAGGCCCATGCCGTCAGGGTTCGCACCGACGGAGATTGAAGTCCACCGATGCTGGAGGCAAAAGATTGCCGCCATGAATTGTCGGGGCCGCTTTATCGCGCTTTCTT
>JANNFW010000354.1:0-2878 GCA_031380235.1 Rhodoferax sp.
TACGCCGACCGCGCAATTGCTGTTTGACCTGGCTCGCCAATGCGGGGTGGCGCAGCACCGTGACGCGATGTTTGCGGGCGAGGCGATCAACACCACCGAGCAGCGCGCCGTGATGCACTGGTTGTTGCGCACACCCCGCGCGAAGCAGAATGCGCCGGTTGAACTGACGCAGGTGCACGCCACGCTCGATGGCATGCTTGCTTACGCCGAACGCGTTCGCGCGGACGATTCAATCACCGACATCGTCAACATCGGTATTGGCGGCTCCGACTTGGGGCCGCAAATGGCAGTGTTGGCGCTGGATGAATTTGCGATGCCCACCAAGCGGTTTCACTTTGTGTCCAATGTCGATGGGCACGAGTTGGCGGCGGTATTGAAACGGGTCAAGCCACAAAACACGTTGTTTTTGATCGCCAGCAAAACCTTCACCACGATTGAGACAATGACCAACGCGCAGTCCGCGAAGTCATGGTTTGAAGCGAACGGCGGTACCGATATCGCACGGCATTTCGCGGCGCTTACGACCAACGTGCCTGCTGCGAATGCGTTTGGCATTACGACCACCTTTGGGTTTTGGGATTGGGTTGGCGGGCGCTACTCGGTCTGGTCGTCTATTGGGTTGCCGCTGGCGATTTCGATTGGTGCGAACGGCTTCAAGGATTTTCTCGCAGGTGCGCATTCCATGGACGAGCACTTTCGCACCGCGCCGCTTGAACAAAATTTGCCTGTCCGATTGGCGCTGATCGATATCTGGTACCGCAACTTTCACGGCTTCAGCAGCCGCAGCATTGCGCCGTACCACAGTGCTTTGCGCCGCCTGCCCGCGTATTTACAGCAGTTGGAGATGGAGAGTAACGGCAAGCGTGTTGATGCAGCGGGTGAGGCGCTTCCCTTTGCGACATCGCCCGTGCTGTGGGGCGAGCCGGGCACGAATGGCCAGCATGCGTATTTTCAGATGCTGCATCAGGGCACAGATGTGGTGCCTGTCGAGTTTGTTGCTGTCAAAAAACCAAAGCACACTCTGCCTGGCCATCATGACTTACTGCTCGCCAACGTCGTGGCTCAGGCGCAGGCGCTGATGGTGGGCAAAGCGGATGCGGGGGGCCACAAAAACTTCCCTGGCAATCGGCCCACCACATTTTTGCTGCTGGAAGAATTGACTCCCGCCAGCTTGGGTGCGCTGATCGCCATGCAGGAGCATCGCGTGTTTGTCAGTGGATCAATCTGGGGCATCAACAGCTTTGATCAATGGGGCGTGGAGCTGGGCAAGGTGTTGGCCAAGGATGTGGAATCGCGCATGCAGCGCGGCGACGTTTCCGGGCTGGACGGCTCGACCACTGGTTTGCTCCAGCAGCTTCGCGTCAATCCGTAGTGCACCTCAGCCTTCAGCAGGCGCGACACCTGCAACTCGCGGCCCAGGGCTTGCTTGCGCCACCGACAACTACAGCCACCCGATTGAGCCTTCGCCGTTGCGTTGAGCGCATGCAACTTCTGCAAATCGACACCATCCATGTCGTCGCACGCAGCCCCTACCTCGTTCTATTCTCCCGGCTTGGCGTCTACCCTCCGCAGTGGCTTGATGAAGCTTTGGCTTGCGGTCATCTGTTCGAGTTGTGGGCGCACGAAGCCTGTTTTGCGCCGGTGCAAGACCTGGCGCACCACCGCAGCTACAACCAGGAAACGCGGCGGCACTGGGGTTTGGCCAACGCAGCAGCCACGAGTGCCAAGCAGCGCCTCGCCCTTGACGGGTTGCTGGCGCACATCGATGCCAAGGGCCCCGTCAAATCGTCAGACTTCGAGCGCACCGATGGCAAATCGGGCGGCTGGTGGGGCTGGAAGGACGAGAAGCGTTGGCTCGAAGCACTGTTCGCACGCGGTGAGTTGATGGTGACGCGGCGCGAGAGATTTCAGCGGGTCTATGACCTGGCGCACCGCGTACACCCAAGCCTCATGGAGATGGAACTGCCGGATGTGCGAAAGGTTCACAACAGTTTCATTGAAAATTCCATCAAGGCCTTGGGCATCACGCAGGCGCGCTGGGTGCACGATTACTTTCGCCTCAAGCCGCGTTTGAAAGATGCCGATCTGGATGTATTGATAGATGAAGGTCGTATTCGGCGGGTGCAAATTGAAGGCTGGTCAGCACCCGGCTATGTTCACTCAAGCCACAGCAGCCTGCTGAAGAAAACCATCAGTGACAAGCTGGAAGCTACCCACACCACGCTCCTGTCGCCGTTCGACCCGCTGGTCTGGGACCGCGAACGCGTAAGTAGCATGTTCGGCTTCGACTACCGAATCGAGTGCTACACGCCCGAGGCCAAGCGCATTTACGGCTACTTCGTGCTGCCCATCCTGCATCACGGCAAGCTGATTGGCAGGCTGGATGCCAAAGCGCATCGCAGCGAGGGCGTTTTTGAAGTCAAGGCGCTGTATTTGGAGCCCGGCGTGAAGCTCGATGAAGGTGCCGTGGCGGACGTGGCCGCTGCGATTCAGCGGTGTGCGCAGTGGCACGCGACGCCGATTGTGAAGGTGACGCGTACTTCACCGGCGGGGTTGCGAATGAAGCTGCGCAGGGTGACTACCCCATCTTCACCTTAAGCCGCCATCCATGCAACAGCGGCTCGGTATACCCGCTAGGCTGCTCCAGCCCCTTGAACACCAAATCAGTCGCCGCCTTATAAGCCATTGACGTCTCAAAATTCCCTGCCATGTTTTGGTACAGCGCGTCACCCGCGTTCTGCTTGTCGACCACAGCTGCCATGCGCTCGAAGGTTTCTTTCACTTGTGAATGAGGTACCACGCCATGCAGCAACCAGTTGGCGATGTGCTGGCTGCTGATGCGCAGGGTGGCGCGGTCTTCCATCAGGCCGATGTTGTG